>DASTKM010000291.1:0-17059 GCA_035715885.1 Rubrobacter sp. | reverse complement strand
TCGCTGGTTCTCGCTGCAACCTTTTGGGGCCTGAATTTCGCCGCGACGAAGTATGCTGCCGAGAGTATCCCGCCACTATTGCTGGTCGCCCTGCGGTTTACGGTCGGCGGGCTATTGTTACTGCTCGTTCTACGGCTTCTCGAACCGAAGAGCAGGCTCCGAAGGAGCGATTTGCTCCCGATGGCGGCACTGGGTTGCTTCGGTGTGGCGACGGCCCAGACCGGTTTCACGTTCGGCGTTAGCCTCTCCAGCGCCGGAAGCACGGGCCTTATCTTCGCGACGGCGCCGGTGTGGGGTTTATTGCTTGGCGCGATCCTCGGTCTCGAGCGGGCGACGTGGAAGGGTGTGCTCGGCGTCGGGCTCTCCATCGTGGGGGTAGCCCTGGTCGTCCTGGACGGGCTTATGTCGGAGAATGCCAGCCTCGTTGGGGACTTGCTCGTCCTCATCGCCGCGTTCTGCGTCGGCGCATACGCGGTTCTCTCGATGCCTCTGCTGGAACGCCACACCCCGCTCGAGGTCGCGACCTATCCTGTTTTGTTCGGGATCCCCTTCCTGCTGCTCATCTCCTCCCCACAGCTACTGAGCCTGGAGTGGGGGAGCGTGGGAGCGGGACCCTGGGCTGCAGTCGCCTACTCCGCTGTCTTCGCCACTGCGTTCGCATTCTCGGCTTGGCAGTGGGGGATAAGCCGAATCGGGGCGAATAGGGTGCTCGTCTACCAGTACCTCATCACCGTCGTCGGGGTCACGTCAGGTATCGTGTTCTTCGGCGAGACGCTGGGGATCAATAAGATCGCCGGTGGGGTCGTGATCCTGCTCGGCGTCTATCTGGCCCGCAGGCAGTAACGAAGGCAACAGGTTTCAGGTATCAGCGCCATCTGACTGTGACGTTCTCCGCTTTGAGCGATCTCTTTTCGTTGGTGACGGAGATCGTACGCTCTTGTCCTGGTTCGAGATCGAAGTAGTTGTTCGAGAAGCGGGTAGCTTCGTGAGGGACTTCGAGATGGACGAAGTAGGCATATGCAGGTGCCTCGAGACGTACTTGCAGTTCGTGCTCTCCGAACTGGGTAATGTCTACGGCCGGCTCGACGGGGGCTCTCCTGAGGTCCTTGATTGCGGCGAAGAAGTGGCGGTTGGAGAGGAAGCGGCCGTGGTCCGAACTCACCGAAAGGTAGCGGTCGGGGGCGCCGGATGCTCGCTCAGCGTACCAGCGTGCGACGGGGCGACTTGCGTTTGCCGGGACGTGAGCCTGGAGATTCTCTTCCCAGATCGTCTCACCTTCGAACGTTCCCAGTCGCACCTTGATCTCGTCTTGCACTTCCTTGAGGGTGTCGTTGGTGAGCCAGAGCTCTATGGAGCCTTCGGGTAGCGCTTTGAAGGAGGCGAGGATTGGGGAGTAGGCGCGCCTCGCGTAGTAGTAGCCGGCCTTGCCGAAGCCGTGGTAGTCGAGGACGCTCCAGGAGAGGACGGGCCAGCAGTCGTTCAGCTGCCAGAGCAGGGTACCAGAGCAGTGGGGTTTGCGGCGGCGGAAGTGCTCCAGGGCGAACTTCAGGCCTTCGGCCTGCGAGATCATGCTGAAGTCCACGTACTCGTCCAGGTCTGTGGGTAAGCCGGTCACGGTTAGCATCAGGTCGTCGCCCTTGTTTTTGGGATCGTCTTTATTGTGGTGGTCCATGGAGGGGCTGTGATGATAGAGCTGACCCTCCGGTATCGCGCGCCGAAGGGTCTCGCGTACTGGCGCGGCGTGCATACCAAACTCGCTTATAAACCTCCCCATGTCCTGGGCGTAGCGAAGGTAAGCGACATTCTCCGGCGTAGGGTCCCGGCGTGACTCTTCACCGAAGTGGCGGGGGAAGTTGCCGTGCCAGACCTCCCAGTTGTGGACGTTGCCCTGACGACGGTCGTTGTGGTCGTCTCCCCCGAACGGGCTACCAGGCCAGTAAGGAGTGCGTCCGTCGAACTCGGCTACGACGCGGGGCAACACCTCGTGGTAGTAGAGAGCGCCGGGGACGGTGGTGTCCTCGCGGTCCCAGAAGGTGTGGTCGTGGATCCACTGGTTCTCGTTGTTGCCACACCACAGAGCGAGGCAAGGGTGCCTTCGTAAGCGGCGCACCTGGTAGGCGGCCTCGGCCTCGATTTCGGAGACGAAGGAGGGCGGCTCCTCAGGGTAGACGGCGCAGGCGAACATGAAGTCCTGCCAGACGAGGAGGCCCATGGAGTTGCACAGGTCGTAGAAGATGTCGTGTTCGTAGATGCCCCCGCCCCACACACGCAGCATGTTCATGTTGGCATCGCGGGCTGAGGAGATCAGGGTTTCGTAGCGTTCATCTTCGATGGCGCCGACGAAGGAGTCGGCGGGGATCCAATCAGCGCCCCGGGCGAAGATCGGTACGCCGTTCAACACGAACCGGAAGAAGCGCGTCCCAGGCTCGTCGGGATCGGGGGACTGGTCTAGCTCCAGAGTCCGTATGCCGACCTTCGACTCGTAGTTGTCGAGTACGTCGCCTTCCTGCTGTAGATCCACCCTCAGAGCGTACAGGAAGGGATCGCCGAGGTCGTGGGTCCACCACAGGCGGGGTTTCTCCACCGTCAGGTAGGCTGCGAGGATCGAATCTTCCCCGTCGAACACGAGAGAAGATTCTGCAGCTGGGACTCCGTCAGGAGGTGTAAGCGTGACGGAAGCTTCGAGAGGACCGTACGCCGCGAACCGCTCGACTTCGACACGTACGGCGACCGCGGCACGTTTGCCTGTTGGATCTATATCCAGCGTGTACAAGTGGACGCCTCTGATGGAGGCGAGGCGTTCGCGGCGCAACTCTACGGGGCGCCAGATCCCGACGGTCGGGAGCCTCGGTCCCCAGTCCCACCCGAAGCCGAACTGCGCTTTGCGCATGAAGACCCGCTCGGGGTTCCTTCCCCACTGGTCGGGGTGCTCCTCTCCGACGTGGTCGAGTGGACGGTCGAAGCGTATGGCTATGGTGTTCTCCCCCGGGCGTACGAGCTCACCAACGTCGAAGACGGCCTCGCGGAACATGTTGTGGTGGCGGCCAAGCTCTTCGCCGTTCAGGTAGATTGTGGCGAAGGTGTCGAGGCCGTGGAAGACGAGGCACAGCCGTTCGTCTGGCCTGAGCGGTTCGTGGGGACCATGGAAACTCATGCGATACCACCACTCGCGGTCCTCGATCCAGCGACATTTCTTTTCGTTTCGGTCGTAGAAAGGATTCTCGATGCGCCCTGCGTCCAGCAAAGCCCGGTGCACGTCCCCTGGTACGGAGATGGGGATCCAGGCCTCCTCATCGAAGCGTTCCTGGAAAGCCCCGGCCCTGACCCCCTCACCCGGAGCAAAGTCTTTGAGCCGTGCGCGACCGAACATAGAGTTTACGCCGCTCCTACGTCCCGCCGCGTTCAGCGGAACGAGCCTTCTGCCATTGCGGCGATTCTTCCGAGAGCTGCATGAGTTCGATCTCGTTGCCGTTAGGGTCCCGCGTCCAGGCCTGCCAGTTGCCGTCGCGGCCGACTGCAGGCTCGCGGTCTATGGGCGCGCCGTTCTCCCGCAGATGCTCGACGGCCGCATGCAGGTCATCGGTCAGCAAACAGATGTGCATAAAACTCTGCTCCCTGCCAGGCTCGGGGGAAGGCCCGCCGGGAAAGACCTCTATAAAACGATCTCCCGAGACGTGAAGATATACGAGCATCAGCGAGCCATCGTCATGATGCAGCCGGAAAGCCTCATCGATGCCGAGCATCCCGTAGAAGCCGATGGTCTCATCCAGGTCCTGGGCCGCGAAGGCAGTGTGTCCGAGGTCGGTGATCAAGCTCCTAGCTCCTCTCGATGTAGCAGACGGGCGATATCTTCGGCGAAGCGGACTTCGGAGTCGTCAGTGGGCTCGTAGCGGATAACCTTCCTGGCGTTGGTTATGCTCCAGAACTTCCTGGCGTTGTCCGAGACGCCATAGAAGATGTGGAAAGGAACGCCGTGTTCGTCTTCTATGTCTGGCGTCTCTACGGACTTGCAGAACAGCTGCTGCATGTCGCGCTCGCTGATATAGCCTGCTAGCTCGCGGACGTAGCGTTCGGGAGGCTCGTCCTCGAAGAGGGTCGCGTCGATCTCGCGCGGCACGACTATACGGATCTGGATGACCTGCAGTTTTCGTCCCAGGCTGCCGCAAGCGTAGAGGAAGCCGAGCGGTTCGTAGGCCGCCTTGGCCCAGCCGTAGAAGCTGTCAGGCCGAGGGTAGTCCTCGGGACCGACGCGGTCTCTTAGGCCGGCGTAGTAAGGTCGCTCGTACCACTTCGCGGCCTGGTTGGTGCTCGCCGCGACCACCCGCTCTACGCCATGCTCCAACGCGAGCCTGTAGACGCGCTGCATCATGTCCACGTTGCGCCGCTCACCCCTGTAGAGCGTCTCGGGATCGTCGCCTTCCGGCTTGAAATGTCCGCAATGGACAACCACGTCCACATCCGAGAACAATGGCTCCAGCCGGGAGTCTTCGTCCGAGAGCAGGTCGAAGACTTCGACTCCTTCGACGCCATTGCCCGAGGCGTCCGTCTCCCTGACGTCGATGAGCCTCAGGTCGTAGCGCTCCCTGAACGCCGGCAGGAGTTGGCCTGCTATATAGCCAGTGGCGCCTGTCAGGAGGACGCGCCGGCGCCGCTCTGCACGCGCATCACCCGTTTCGTAGTGGGCCAAGAGTCTTCTCCCAGGTCGGGGGCCGTCCGCCCTATCTACTCACAATCGCCGGCTCCGTGCACCGCGGGGCGCTGTCAGGGAGCGTCTCGACCAGTGTAGAATACCCCTGCTTGGAGACGAGGGGACAGGGAGATGGGCGTGGACGCCTACCCGATCAAATTGAGTTACCACGTGCGCGATTATTACTTCGGGGAGCGTTTGATCCCCGAGATGCTCGGCAAGAGGGACGCGCCAGAAGGCGTGGTGGCCGAGACCTGGGAGATCAGCGACTACCGACAGACGACGGGAACGGTCGTCAACGGTTCCCACGCGGGACGCACGCTCCACGATCTCGTCGAGGAGTTCCCTGATGAGCTGGTGGGGGAGGGCTGGCGCGGGCCGCATTTCCCGCTCCTGATCAAATTCCTCGACGCCTCCAACAGGCTGCCCGTCCATCTTCATGCTGACGACCAAACCGCAAGGGAGAAACACGGCGAACCCCACGGCAAGGCGGAGGCGTGGCACATCCTGTGGGCGGCCGAGGACGCGAAAATACTCGCAGGCGTCGAGAGTGACCGCTCGCGAGAGGAGCTCGTCGGTGCGTTCAAGGCCCAAGACTACGAATCCGTCATGCCGCAGCACAAAATCCGGGGCGGCGACACCGTCTACGTGCCAGGCGGCATCCTTCACACCTTCGGGCCAGACACCCTTATCCTCGAGGTCCAGCAGACCTCGGACCTTGGCCAGTTCGTGATGCCTTTCGACCTCTACGGCAACCGCCTGAAGGAGGAGGAATGGGATGCGAACATAGAAGCCACCCTCGACGAGCTGAAGACGGACTACCTGCCCCGTCCGAACCCCGGACTCGTGCTCGAGGACGCTGCCAACAGGCGCCTCCTGTGCTGCGCCGGCCCGCACTTCGCCCTCGAACGCTGGGTGCTCACAGAGACCCACACGGACCCTTCTCACCCGCGGCGATTCCTCACGCTCTCGAACGTGGGCGAAGGGCCGGTGGAGCTAGACTACGAGGGCGGTTCCGAGATACTCGGACGGGCCGAGAGCTGCGTCTTGCCGGCCGCGATCGGAGAGGTTAGTGTGATCCCCTCCAGGACCGGGGCGGCCACCCTGGTGGCATGTTACGACCCCGACCTCGAACGCGACGTCGTAGGGCCCCTGAAGGAGGCTGGATACTCGGACGAGGAGATAAGGGCTCTTGGCGAGGTAGGAATCTAGCCGGTGGAGAACCAGCAGTAGGGTCGGGAGGAAGTCTTGGGGAAGATAGTCGCTTTGGGCGAGGTCGTCTCGGATATCTACAGGGGAGAGGAGATCTCTGACGTCGAGCTGGGTTTCGTCGCCAGGCCGGGGGGTGCGCCTGCGAACGTCGCGGTCGCCGCCTGCCGCCTCGGCTCTGAGGCTGCTTTCGTTGGCAGCGTAGGCGAGGATCTCTTCGGAGACTTTATCCTTCGGGCACTCGATTCCGAAGGCGTGGATACCTCCGCTGTCGGCCGCCAGAGTCCGCCGACCCGCACCTCGCTGGCCTTTGTGGAGATAGGCGCTGACGGGGACCGTGAGTTCACCTTCTACCGGTCCAACCCTGCCGCCGACGAGCTACTCTCGCCCGAGGACGTTGCGGAGGATTTGGTCTCAGGAGTGTCTTTCGTGAACTTCGGCAGCATCCCCCTCATCCGCGAGCCCGTCCGCTCGGCTACGCACCGCATCGCAGAACTCGCGGGCAAGCTCGACGTCCCCGTGGCCTTCGACGTCAACTTCCGCGAGCACCTGTGGGAGAGCGCCGAAGCGGCAAGAGATGCCGTGGACCCGCTTCTGGACCTCTCCACCATCGTCAAGCTGGGCGACGACGAGCTCGCGCCTCTGCTCAGAACCGATGACGTCCAGGAGGCCGCCGGGATGCTCCTGGATCGCGGCGTTTCCCTGGTGCTCGTAAGCAAGGGACCGGAAGGCGCGTTCTACGCCGCAAGGGCGTTCAGCGGCGAAGTGCCCGCCTTCGACGTGGGCGAGATCGTGGACGCCACAGGCGCGGGAGACGCTTTCCTCGCCGCCGTCCTCGTGCACCTCTCAGGCAAACCGCTGGAAGAGGACCGGGTGCGCGAGGCGACCCTGATGGGCTGCGCCGCCGGCGCCCTCGCCTGCACGGACTACGGCGCCATGCGCGCCCTGCCAACCAAGCAAGAGCTGGAGCGTTTCATGGAGTCCGGTTGACAGAGTTCCGCGACGAGAGAACCTTCCCAGGACCGAAATGCTGACTTGCTGACCAGCGCGAGGTGCGGGAGTTTGCCTTCAGCACCCTGTTTCAGCGCAGCACTCGGCTGACCTCTACGGGCACGTCAACGAGTTCCGTTAGTCGCAGGGCGAGCGGCTCCAGCGAAGGTAACTCCGTGGCGGCGTGTCCTGCGTCGATCACGGCGAGGTCGAGCGACTCCGCAAGCAATGCCTCGTGGTAGTCGACGTCCCCTGTCACGTAGGCATGCGCGCCAGAGGCGGCCACCTCAGGGATAAAGGAACCGCCGGATCCCCCGAGAACTGCGACGGTCTCTACCCTTCGTCCCGGATCTGCGAGGAGGCGCGAAGGGAAGCCCAACGACTCCGAGACGTATTCGCGCAGCTCCTCTGCCGTTAGCCGCTCCGGCAGAGTCCCTACTCTTCCGTAGCCGCAGCCATCAGGAGATCCCTCCACAGGGTAGACGTCTAGCGCCACCTCTTCGTATGGATGGGCTGCGGTGGCGGCATTCACGGCACGACCTACAGTGTGGGCGGCGACGACTGTCTCGATGCGTAACTCCTCGACCTCCTCCAGCCGGCCCTTCTCCCCTAGATAAGGGCTCGCACCCTCTCCTCCGCGGAAGGTGCCCCTTCCCAGCGTCCTGAACGTGCATTCTGTGTAGTCCCCGATCACACCAGCACCAACCTCCGCGAGCGCCTTCACCACGGCGTCCGCGTTCTCCTCCGGAACGAAGACCACGAGCTTCCGAAGGGCTCCTCTCGGCGACAGTACACGCAGAGGGCCGCTGAGGCCGAGCGCCCTTGCCAGGGCGACAGACACGCCTGCCGGGGCGGCGTCGTAGCTAGTGTGCGCCGCGTAGACTGCAAGACCGTTACGGATAGCCCTGGCCAGGAGGCCTCCAGGATAGGATGAGGTGACCACGGCCTTGAGTGGATCGAAGATGAGGGGGTGATGGAAGAGCAAGAAGTTAGCACCCTTCTCCTCCGCCTCCTCGAATACCTCGGGCAGCGGCGTTAGCGCGACCAGGACCCGGTTCACCTCTGCCTCCGGGCCCCCGACCTGCAAACCGCAGTTGTCCCACTCTTCGGCCAGGGATGATGGGGCTATCGTTTCGATCACTCCCGATATCTGTGCCACGCGCACCAAGATCCAGGCATTGTACAATCTCCGGACCGTGAACCGCCTCAGGCTGGCCGAACTCGTCTCAGCGGCAACCCGCCTGCCGGTCATCGCCGTTCCGCTCTTCCTGGCGGTCGGAGTCGAGGCCGCCGGGACGCGGGGTCTGCTCTGGGCTGTCCTCTGCATCTTCCTGACCAGCGGGCTCTCGCTCCTCTACCTGATGTATCTCACCCGCTCAGGGAAGGTCAGTGATCCGCGGGCCATCCCGCGGGTCGAGCGCGTCGGTCCCTTGCGTGTAGTCGCTGCGCTGCACGCCGCGGCTTTCGTTATCGTCACGCTTCTCGGCGGACCGGCGGAGCTCAGGGCCGCGCTCCTCTCCTACGCGCTGGCCACGCTTGGCTTCGTGTTGGTCACGCCAGCGAGCAACCTGTCCCTCCACACCGCCGGCGTCTCCGGCGCAGCGGTCTGCCTGGCTTACGTTTTCGGCGCGTGGGGACTGCCGGCCTTCGCGCTCCTGCCGCCCGTGTTCTGGGCAAGGCTAACGCTGGGCCGTCACACGCCGGTCGAACTGGCGCTCGGCGCCGTCGTCGGGGGCGGGGGGACCTGGCTCTCATTTCATCTCATCGGCTGATCCGGTAGGCTGCCAGGGAGTGTGGGTGAACCGTGGAGGGAGATCAGATGTCCGCAGAAGATCCCGATTCCCCTAAGTTGCCGAGGTTGCTCTCAGTCCCCGGGCTATTGGCCGTAGCCATCTTCGGGATCTCGGTTATCGTGGTGTCGCGGCTGTTCGGTCCCGAGAACATCCTGAGGGAGATCGTCACGGAGTTGCTGGCCAGCTTCGGCAGCACGATACTGTTGTTCGCCATCTTCGGGTTTTTCTTCAGAAGCGGCCTACGGTGCTTGCTTCGCTGGGCACCCGGCGAGGAGACCTTCGAGGAATCCGTGGAACGCTTCAGAGAGCTTCTGCAGGACTTCGATGTTCGAGGGAGGGAGTCTGAAGGTTCCCCTGATGGAGAGAAGCTGGACCGGATCGAAGCAGGAGTAAGGACCCTCTCCGCAGACAAAATACCCCGGCTGGAAAACGAGATACAGGAACTGCGTAAGATGCTGGCAGATCCTACAGACGGGAGGAGAGATCAGACCTTCGAGTGAGGCAGTCTCTAACGAATCCGAGGCGCTTTGTTACCCGCCGCCAGCGTTCAGGACAAGCTCACGTGGAGGACGTAGCCTTCACAGCAATCTTCACATCGGTTGGACCATCTACCCAGTACACGGCCTGCTGGGCCAGCTCTGTTCGCAGAGATCCTGAAACCTGAAGCTGCGGTTACAGGAAGATCCAAACCTTCCACACGCTGCTTGTCGGGACGCTCCCGTACCAACCAAGAAACCGGGGCTCCTTTCGAGCCCAGTCCCCATACGGAATACCGGGTCGTCGCGTTACGCTGGCGCAGGCTTGGCTCTCCCCAAGCGGCTGCTTTCAGTGAATCTCTAGCGGACGCTCACCCTGGAGCAGCCCGTGCCTGCTTCGGATATGGAGTCCACGATGCACCAGTCGCCTCCCGCGCCCCCAGAGGCCGTATCCCAGCGGTCGCCGTCGTTGACTTTGATCTTGTCGTAGCCGCTGCCGCCCTTGACTATGTCGCGGTCGTTGGTGTATCCGTTGGCAAGTATGAGGTCGTGACCCCCCTCATGATTTTCTTGTCGAAGGCTCCGTTGCGGGGCCGCTCGTAGATTTTGTCGTCGTTGCGTGACCCGTAGCAGGGCGCGGATTTGCAATTGATCAGCTGGTCGGCGGCGAAAGCCGCGGCGGCGACCAGGGGCACCAGCATAACCACCAGAGTCCCTAACATCATCAATTTACGCAAGCATCATCTCCTCTGCTGTTTCTCCATGGGGACTTACAACCCTCCTCCTACGCCGTGACCCGAACACTAACAACCCTTTACAGGAACACGCAACCCCCAGATGGATCAATACCTGAAAGATAGACCCCCAACATGCGGCAAACAAGCCCCGTCGCAAACGGCGCCCAATCTCCCGAAGCCTGCTGGGAAAGATTGGCTGGTAACGAGGCCGCTTAGCACTCCTCGCGGTTACAGGAAGAATCCCCGTCCGAAAATCGGGGTTCCCTTAGTGGACGCCGGCCCTGCTCAGTGCGCTTCAGCTAGGGTCTGTAGGGGTCTAATCCTAGGGCGTCGAACGCCTCCTCTACGGAGCGCACCTCATCCTCTGAAAGCCGCCCGCTCGTCCTAGAGGGATGAACATCCAACACGGCGTAGGAGAAGACCGTGTTCCAGGCTGCTTCGCTAAGCACGATTTTGTGCTCAGAGAGCACCGTTTCTATGTGCCGCTCCTGTTCTTTGAGTATCTTGTCTGTCTCTTGGTTGCCCTCCTCTTGGCTGTAGTGAAACTCCTCAACCCGGACGATAAACATCTTGGGAACCCCGAGGAGGATCCCGGTAGAGATCAGGAAGGCATTGTCCAGATCCCCGTCTAGCTCCGCTGGTGTGGGGAAGACTTCGAACTCACCCACCTCCATCGCCTGGGCAAACAACTCGTTTCGAACGTAGCTCTCGTCCATCTCGCTCCTCTCAGTCAAAGGCCGGAACACCCCACCGAAGCCAGCATACCCCGGCCCGGTCGGTACGTGATTGCTAGTCTGCTCTCAAGCGGAGTAGCTCCGATGCACGGCGGTCGATTCTGAGTGAGTCTAGAGTTCATCTAGATCATACCCGAACGAAGCCGATCTGAGCCCGATCCGCTCACGGGTACTGGACCGGGGCTGTGCGATCTTCCCAGAATTCGGTAGAGTGGAAGTCCATCTTCGCGGAAGTCCAACTTCAGAGAATTCACCTTCCACACACGCGGGTGAATAGGCTTTCGGTAGACGCCGCGCCAGGTTACATCTAAAGATTCGACTGGCAGAAACGGCGAACTTGCGCATTGAACTCCCCCGGTTGCTCCATATTACTCACGTGTCCAGCGCTTGTGATGATTGCTAGTTCGGCGTTGGGAATGGCGTCCCGAAACTGCTCTGCGATGTTCATCGGGCTGCGTTGATCATCATCGCCCCACACAAGTAGCGTCGGCACCCCTATGTTTGGCAGCAGATCAGTGGTGTCCGTATCGGCTGAGGACTTCGCCATCAGGCGAAAGCCGAGCGGGTGGAACTCTGAGACCACGGCCGACATCTCTTCCTTGAGATAATGCGAGGCAGCGTCGGTGAAGAACTCAGGTACCCACCGGGCTACTAACTCCTTGGGAGGCAGCGAAGACTCCCGTAAACACCTCTCGAGGCGCTTGTTGCATGCCGATCGAGGCAGCGATCCCTTCCATCCAGCGTAGGTATCGCAGAGGATGAGCGTCAGCACGCGATCTGGGTACAGGCGATAGAACTCCTGCGCGAGAATGCCACCCCAAGACAGCCCGAGGATCTGCGCGCGTTCGATGCCTAGGACGTCGAGGAACCCCGCTAGGCACTGCGCCCAATCCGTGGTCGTAAACGGATCCGGCGGATCGGAAGAGGACCCCGCGCCCGGCGCATCCCACGCGAGGACCCTGAAGCTATCCGAGAGATCCGCAAGTTGAGGTCTCCAGCAGCGGGAATCACAGAGGAACCCGTGCAGCAGTACCAAAGGAGGACCCTCCCCAGCGTCTCGGTAGGCCACGGAATGTCCGTTCACCTCGGCGCGAGTCAACTCAGGGCTTCTCATGTGAGTATGATGCCACCGTGCGGAACTCAACGCGAAGTAACCATCCGCCAGAGCGAAAATGACCCTCATGCCAAAAGCCGGGAGGGGTTTCTATTCAGGTCCCTCCGAAGCTGTGCAGCACCTCCCTGAAGGCATCAGGCCGGATCTCGACGGGCCCAGAGAAGGGGTTGTTGAACTCGGCGATGGTAAAGAGTATGCCGCAGATGACCAGCGTCAGGGCAGCGACAATAAGCGCGTGCGCCACGTTGCTCTTCAGCCCGAATAGATAGGTGAAGGACACTGTAATCACTCCGCCGACCACGAGGACTACCCACAGCAGATTGGGTATGCCCTCCCTGACCTGGAGCAGCCGTGACCTCCTGGCGTCGACCGCATCGTGGAGCTGCGTCAGCCCACGTTCGTAGAGCACCTGCTCGCCTCTGGTGCGGGGATCGAACTCCAGGAGCTTCGACCTGAGCTGGCGAACGAGGGAGTCCGCGCGCGGGCTAGTCTGGCCCTGCTCCATCATCGGCCACTCCTCCTCCACCACGACCCTGGCGTACGTCCGGGCGAGCTCCTGGAGGCGCGTGCTCTCGGGCTCGGGCAATCGGGAGGCGAGGAAGTAGACCCCGGCCAGCTCGTTTGCCTCACTCTCCACGTTGGTCTGGGCCGTCTTGTAGTCCTGCCACACGACGATGACCACGAACGCAAGCAGCACAGCGTAGGCGACGCCCAAGACCGCGTAGATGAAGCCAGCGACGTCGTTGTGCTCCTCTCGGCGGTCCGGGGGCACCAGACGTTGCACCAGTACCAGCCCCACGACCGCCATGAGCACAGGCACGAAGACCGTCAGGATGACGTAGAGTGTGGTTTCTAAGGCAGACCAGCCTCTCTCTATGTATAGTTCGCTGTCTCGACCAAAGATACATCCTCTATAACCGGCGCGGCAATACCTCAGGAGTTTATTCACCCAACATCGTAGAAGCAGAGTTCTGCGAACTACTTCGCCCTAACGGCATTCTCCGAATTTCTGGGACCGCATCGCTACAACTTGGGCGCCACTACTCAAGCACCGCCATGGCCTCGATCTCCACGAGTTGCCCCTCGATGGCGAGCATGGACACTCCCAACAGCGTGCTCGCCGCCCCAGCTATGCCCGATTCTCGCACCGCTACCCACACAGAACTCAGATCCCCACGCTCAGCTGCCACCACGTAGACGGTCGTCTTTATGACGTCGCGTCCCCTGGCGCCGACCGCCTCCAGGGCGATCGCTAGGTTCTGGAGCGTCTGGCGAGCCTGGGCGTGTAGATCGCCTGCTCCTACGAGGTTGCCCTCGGCGTCTAAAGGGACCGCCCCAGCAGTGGTGACGAGTCGGCTTCCCGAGGCGACCACGACGTGTGAGTAGCCAGGAGGCTGGCTTAGTGCTGGTGCATTCGTGCGTTCGATCATGGCCTGCTCCTTCACCTTCGAAGCTCTCGCGTGGTAGCTATCGTAGTCTGTCTGCGGGCAGTATTCACCCCAGTGCGTGGAAATAGAATTCTGCGAACTTCGCCTTGCCAGAGTTCTCGGATCTTCAGCTTGGGGATGCGGAACGCTTGAGCGTAAGGAGGGTGATGTCGTCCTCCTGCTCCCAGCCCTCCCCTACAAAGGAGTAGAGCTCCTCCATCAGGAAGTCCACCAGTGATCCTTCCTCAGCGTGCTCTGCGACCAGACCTCTAAGCCGCGCAAAGCCGAACATCTCACGCTGGGGGTCGTGGGCCTCGACCAGCCCATCGCTGTAGAACAGAGCGTTGTCGCCTGGTGCGAGCGCTGCCTCCTTCTCCTCGTAGCGCATGTTCGGCATGAGGCCGAGGGGTAACCCTCTAGCCATCAGCTCCTCAGCATCGCCGCCGTGGTGCCGCAGGTAGGGCAGGTCGTGGCCTGCGTTGGCGTACCTCAAACTACCACTCTTGGGGTCGAGGATCGCATAGAGGCAGGTCACAAACATGTTCGGGGGGATGTCGGTGACCAAGGCGTCGTTGACCCGTGCCAAAACCTCGCCCGGCGACCCCAACGACTTAACGACGGCCCTAAGCATGCCGCGGGTCGTTGCCATCACCAGTGCCGCCGGCATGCCCTTGCCGGTGGCGTCCCCCACGACGAGGCCCAGGCGCCCATCTTCGTACTCGAGGAAGTCGTAGAAGTCTCCTCCCACCTCCCGAGCCGGCTCGTAGTAAGTCGTTACCTCCCAGCCGTCGAGCTGGGGGGTCGCCTCGGGAAGGAGCTCCCGTTGGATTTGGCGAGCGACTTGCAGCTCTTGCTCGATGCGTTCCCGCTCCCGGGCCTCCCTAACCCGGGAGTACCAGGTGAGGTTGCGGGTTAGGACGTCCCAGAACGAGGGGGACGGATCACGCTCGATGGCGGGGATGTCGCCGCTCCTCCTTGGCCATCCACCGCCTTCTGTAAACCACTGCTGTTCTTCCTCCGTGGGGTTCACCTCGATGCTGTTCCAGCCTTCCACCGCCTTGCCCTTGGCGATCCGGTAGATGGTGATCCCGCTCATCGTAAAGTGGTGTCCAGTCGGGGGGACGCCTAACCAGTCGCCCAGGTGAGTGTCGCGAGCGCTCCAGCGGAGCGCCACCCTGTCTCCTGCGGCGAAGATGTCATCGAGGGTGGCCTGCAGCTCGGGAAAGGCGGTGCGGTAGGTGCTGAGCGCCTGCTTCATGCCCTCGGGGCCAGGAGATAGCCCAGGAAGGTTGGGATGATCAACGTAGTTGGGAGCCATGAACTCATCCATGGCGTTCACGTTGCCCTTGACCCACACCTCCTCCCACCACCAGCGGACCAGGGCCTTGTTCTTCTCTTCGTCCCACACGGGAGCTTCCTCCTCTTTGCCAACGCGCCTTTCTCTAGCCGGGGCTATGCACCATACACATGATGCCACCCGAAGGAGGGATGCGGCATATCGGCTGGAGGCTCATTCACCCAACCTCGTGGAAGGGTGTTCGCGGAAGTCCGAATGCGGGATCGTGCATGGGCCCCGGTCCGATGGTCCCAGGTCCGCAGTAGGGCGCACAGCGGCGTCCCTGGTGGCGTAAGCTACTGAGGAGAGGGGGACCGAGGAGAGGACGGATGTGAAAAAGTCAATGGTGTTGCTGGCGACGGTGGCGCTCCTTGTAGCGTTACTCGCCTCCGCCGGTTACGCAGTCAGGGACACCCACGTTATGAAGCACTGGCATCCCATGTTTGTGGAGCCTGCCCTGGGCTACTTCGGGCTGTCGTTCTTTGGGCACGACCATACCCGCCATGTGCACAGAGTAGAGGACGGCGCTTTCGTGCGTGCACCGATAACGAGCTGCTGGAACTACGATTTTCTCGAACGCGACTGCGACGGCCCGGACCACTACAAGGCGTTCCTGGCCGACGGCAGCACCCGCGACTCTATGGTAGGCGCGTACAAAGGCGATCCAGGCTCCAACTCCCCACCACGGGCCAAGGCGTGCGCCGTCAACACCAACTCCTACCGGGAATACTGCGTGTCGGATTATCGGGATGATGGGGAGACCGTGTGGCTCGACACGGGACGCAACCTTGAAAGGCACACGCTGGCTATCGGCTGTCCCGGCCCTCGTCTCGAGTACCCCTGCACGAGCAACGACCCTTGAGAGGACGGACGTAGGATCTGGCGGTAAGGAACGGAGAAGGAGGCTCTAGCTCTGGCGAGGGTATTTGCGGGGATGGTGCTCGGGGTCTTATTGTTCGGCTTGCGGGGCCCATACGGTGCGTCTGACTCCGGAAGTCCTCAACTGCGACAGGGGACGGCAGACGCAGAGAAGGTGTTCGCGGAAGTCCGGATGCAGGATCGTGCATAGCCCCGGGCCAACGCCCATAAGCGTCCCTGGCTGAGACCGTCTGCCTACGGGTAATAACCTGCTTTTCTGAAGCTACTGAAGCGAAATCTGCAAGACCCCCATGGCCTTGTCATAATGCTCAGCCCAGATGTCCTCCTGGCTACCCTCGGGTGCCCTTCGCCACTGCTCCAGCTTTGAGGGGTCGGCGTCGTGCGCGAGGTGCACCCTGTGGAGCACCTCCCAAAGGTGCGGGTGGTGGACCCTCATGCGGTCCAAGGCGGTGTGCAGCTCATGATCCCCTTCGGGCTCGGAGAGCCTCCTCAAGGTCTCCTCCTTGGCCAGGTAGTCGCGTTCGCTCATGGTCTCTGCTCCCTTCCTCGAGTGCTCCATCATACCGAGCACAAGAGCGTTGGCGCACGTGTACTCCTATCCCAAAGGAGCGGTGCAACTGGCGGCGGGGGTTTCCTATTCATGAACTCCTAGTACCCCCGAGGTCCTGGGCACGGTAGACTTCGTAGTGGCCTGTGCTCTCGGCCCTACCACCAGTCTGCCAGGCGCCGTAAGACCGAAACCAGTGCGAAGCCTCGTCGGTAGCGTGCATCGCTTGCTCGTCCTCCCACAGCGTTACCGTGAGCATCTTACCGCTCTGCCTGTCGCCGAGAAGCAAGTCGCCACAGTAACCAGCCTGCTTCCTGAGCGCCGGACCGATGTGCTCTTCGGCTGCGCGGAGGGCCTCATCTTGGCGCTCTGGGGGTACGGACCACTCGCTTACCCGGGCAAACACACAGACCACCACCTTTCGCCGCTCTTGAGGGCACTCACATTATGCCGCGATCCACCCGAGTGCGTACAAGTTTGATTCTCGGAAGTTCGCACAGCCCTCCTGTGGGTAGTGTTGCTTCTCGGGGGCGTGATCGTGGTGGGGTTCACCTACCTCTTCGGCCTGGACAACACCCTGGTACACACTTATGGTGGGGGCGTTGGCGGCGGTGATCGCCCCGTCGCTGTTCACCGTCGGTGCCCTCGATTACCCGTTCGAATGGGGCGTGCGGGTCGGTCCCGAGGCCTTCGAGCTGGCGCTGGAGAGGTTCGAGACTAGCAAGCTCAGCGGCCTCTGAGCAAGCCTAGCGGATTGCGGGGGCCAGGTGGTCAGTCGCCTGGCGGTGGGAAAAGCCCTTCGGCTACGCACAAGGTCTTCTATTTCTAGGTCGCTGGTTCCTCCTCTTGCTCTTATTCACCGAACTGTGTGGAAGGTTGATTCGACGCACTTCGCCATGACGGAGTTCTCCGAAGTTCAGCAGACGTGCTGTTCAATATGGGACCAAGTACGCTTTAGATGGGTGCAAAAGGGGCTTCCTCCGATGACTTAGTGGCACCGGGCCCTGCCCGAGTCGGTGTAGTTCCTGCCCACCACGGGGACGAACTTCCAGTGGTAAAAGCCCGAACCGAGTTCGAGCTTCAGCACACCGGGGGCGCCGACCTTCTTGGCCTGCACGCGAGGGTCGTCC
>DASTKM010000290.1:0-9104 GCA_035715885.1 Rubrobacter sp. | reverse complement strand
ACTTCAGGAGCCTCCGCGCGCCTGGTCCACGGTGGGCTTCGCTACCTTGGAACGGGTGATTTCCGGCTCGTGCGTACGGCCCTAAGGGAGCGCGACGTCTTCGCCTCCCGCGTCGCGCCGCATCTGGTCAGGCCGCTACCTTTCGTGTTATCTGCGGCCGGAGGACGGCGCCAGCGCTCGAGGTGCGCGGCCGGACTGCTCGTCTACACAGCGCTAGACGGGTTCAGGAGCCCGCTCCCGCGCTTCGTCACCCCGGAGGAGGCCACCCTTCTCGTGCCCCCCCTCAGTGTAGGAGTTACCGCCTCACACGCCGTCTACTTCGAGGCCGGGACCAACGATAGCCGTCTGACGCTCGCCACCGTGACCGCCGCCGCGCGTTCCGGCGCCGTGGTGGCGAATTATCTGCGGGCTGTGAACCTCGATCTGGCGCCGGGTAGGATCTCACGCGTGTCGCTACAGGGGCGCGGCGTAGAGATCACCGTCAGGTGCAGGGCCGTGGTCAACGCCACAGGTCCGTGGCTGGATCTCCTGAGGAACATGGAGGATTCCGCTTGCGAGCCAGTCACCCGCCTGAGCAAAGGAATCCACGTCGTCCTTCGGCCGGATGAGCAGTGGCGCGCGGCCGTCGCCGTCTCTTTGGAAGGAGGACAGCACCTCTACGCGGTGCCCTGCGAAGACATGATCCTACTCGGTACTACCGAGGAGGAGTACCATGGTGACCCTGCCGCTGTAGCTGCGGAGCCCGAGGACGTCTCCTATCTCTTGCAAGTGGCCAGGCGCTTCCTGCGCCCCCAGATGCTGCGACGCGAGCGTGTCATCTCTGCTTTCGCAGGGCTGCGCGTCTTGCCGATGGGGGAGGAAACTACGCTCCATGCCAGCCGGAATCACCTCCTGAGCGTAGGGCCAGGCGGCATGGTCTCGGTGGCCGGAGGCAAGCTGACCACCCACCGCCGAATAGCACTCGATGCGCTGCGACACCTGCCTGCTAGAGTCAGGCCCCGGAGACTCTCCCTAAGCGACGCACCTCTCCCCGGCGCCTCTCCTGTTCGGGATCTCTACACCAGACTCGACGGTTCGAAGGTGGACCATCTTCTGCACCTGTACGGATCAGAGACAGGTAAGCTACTCGGATACAGCAAAGTGAAAGACAACGCGCTCGAAAGAATAATGCCAGGAGCGCCGGACCTCTGGGCGCAGATCTACCATGCGGTTCACGAAGAGTGGGCCCTGACCGCAGAGGACGTCATTTACCGCAGAACGACTCTTGGTCTGCGGGGCTTCGATACGCCAGAGATCCGGCAGAGGATCTCCACAGTTCTCGAAGCCGGTGCGCAAATCCCGTCCCCCGGACTTTTCGAGCCGCCTTTGAAGAGGGTAGTATGAGAGGAGCCAGGGTCGCGTAAGGTCAACGCGTCGGCTCTACTGGGAGAGGAACGTATCTCGGGCGAGAATGGGTGCCAGGGGTGTTTTTCGACTTCGTAACGGTAACCGTAACGCTTGGAAGACGATGGTACTGTAGGGTGGGGTCGTGATGGAAGGAGTAAAGCAGCAGGGTCGAGAAGCAGGCGGGATGAGCCCCCGTGCGCCGCGGCCCCCTGCCCTGCGCAGGCTGGTTCTCGCGAGGGCAGCGTGGGTGGCCGTGGCCTTCGTTTCGCTGGGAACGTTTGTAATCAGCGTCCCCGCTCGCTACGCCCAACTAGCAAACCCCACTGCGGGGGTGCGTGCCGCCCTCGCGGAGATGGGGCTCTCCGCAGGTGGATACGCTCTGTACAACGTTACCCTTGACACCGTCTTCGTCTCGGTTTTCGCTCTGGTCGCCATCGTCATCTTCTGGCGCCGTTCCGACGACCCTATGGCGCTGCTCGTCGCCACGATGCTGGTTGTCTGGGGGTCGCTGAACGGGTTGTTCGTCCTTACTCCGAGCGCGACCGAGGGGATGTACCCTGTCCTGCAGGCGACGCTAGGCAGCCTGGTGACGTTTGTTGGCTACATAGCGTGGATGCTGTTTTTCTACCTCTTTCCTAGCGGCCGCTTCGTGCCTCGCTGGACGCTCTGGATGGCGCTACTCTACGGGGTTGCCTTCTTTGGTTTGTGGAACTTCACACCTTTCGGCCCGCCCAGCTGGCCGCCCCTCCTGTTCAATGCGGCCGTAGTGGTGGTGTGGGGCAGCTTCCTGGTGGCCCAACTCTACCGCTACGCACGCGTCTCCGACGCGACCCAGCGCCAGCAGACCAAATGGGTGGTGTTCGGGGTGGCTGTAGCGATAGTGGGCACCCTGACGACCATATTCACCGTGGGAGCAGCGGTAGACCTTCCGCCCGAGGAAGTGGGATCGAAGATGCTGAGCATGCTGCTGATGGACGCATTCGGGCTGTTCATCCCGCTCTCCATCGGGATCGCAGTCCTGCGCGCACGCCTCTTCGACATAGATGTGGTCATAAACCGTACCCTCGTATACGGTTCTCTCACCGTGATACTGGCGCTAGTGTACTTCGGGGGCGTGGCGATGACCGAGGTCATCTTTCGCGGGCTCACCGGCCAGGAGCAGCAGCCACAGCTCGCCATAGTCATCTCTACCCTGGTGATCGCTGCGCTGTTCAACCCGCTGCGTCGTCGCAACCAGTCGTTCATAGACCGCCGTTTCTACAGGAGGAAGTACGACGCAAGAAAGACGCTCGAAGAGTTCTCCGCCAGACTGCGGGATGAGACAGACCTGGAGGCGTTGAACGCCGACCTGGTAGGGGTGGTAAGAGAGACGATGCAACCGGTCCACGTCTCGCTGTGGTTGCGTCCTGGCACAGCCCCGCAGCGCGAGGTCGTAGACTAGCAGACTTCTACCGAAGCGATATTCCTCTATGGGTGACCAGGTTTGCGGTAACCACCTGGAGT
This sequence comes from Rubrobacter sp., assembly GCA_035715885.1. GTDB lineage: Bacteria > Actinomycetota > Rubrobacteria > Rubrobacterales > Rubrobacteraceae > Rubrobacter_D. The sequence goes on along the minus strand of DASTKM010000290.1, from coordinate 6,215 downwards.
AGGTCATCGTAACGGGTCGTTATCCTCGGGACGAGGAGCTTAGGAAAGGTTAGTTCTTCTTAACCGGCCGTTGCCCGATCTGTTACGCCCGTCCGCTACAGTGCCCTTCAGGCCAAGGACGGGAGGTATCAACTGTGGGAGAGAGGACGAGGCTCGGACTCGGGATTCTCGGCGTCGCGTTGGCGCTTGGCGGCCTGGGAGACGTCCTCTTGCGCGCCACGCCCTGGGGGATCAACTTCCTCATCTGGGTAATGGCCATTGTCGGCCTCACTGTATTACTCGCCAAATGGGGGCGCGTTGGCACCGGGGGAGAGGGGAAGTGGCTGGTCTTCGTTTCTCTCGTCTTCGCCGCCGGCGTCGTCCTGCGCGATTCTCCCGTGGTGGTATTCCTAGATCTCCTTGGCGTCCTGATCTCGCTCTCCCTTGCCGTGTGGCTCGGACGCAGCGGGAGCCTCAGGCGCGCTGGTATCCTGGACTACGTTCTAGGAGGGGTCTATACCGGCGTCCTGACCTCAGCGGGACCGTTCCCCGTGAGCGTGGCCGACATTGAATGGCGCGAGACGTTCCGTGGGAGATGGAAGGGACAGGCGCTGGCGGTGTCGCGGGGCGTCCTGCTCGCAGCCCCGCTCTTGCTCCTCTTCGGCGCGCTCCTGGTGGCGGCCGACTCCATCTTCGAACGGCTCATAATCGAGGTCTTCGGCTTCGACCTCGCCGAGGTCTTCTCGCACCTGTTTCTCATCACCTTCTTCGCCTGGATCACGGCGGGACTGCTCTGGGCAGGGCTGATGGCGCGCGTCCCCGAGAATTTCGCGATCCCGCGTCCAAGGGTACTCTCGCTAGGCATAGTCGAGGTAGGGATAGTGCTGGGTCTTCTTGACCTGCTTTTCCTGACCTTCGTGGTGATCCAGGTCCGCTACCTGTTCGGTGGCGCGGGGCGCGTGGCCGCTACAGCGGGTCTGACCTACGCCGAGTACGCCCGCCGCGGATTCTTCGAGCTGGTCACCGTAACCGCCCTCGCACTCCCCCTCTTGCTCATCGCCCACTGGCTACTCAGGGCCGAGACCCGCGCCCACGAGCGTCTGTTCAAGGCGTTTGCCGGGATAATGGTAGTCCTGCTTTTCGTCGTCGTGGCCTCCGCGCTGCAGCGGATGTACCTCTACCAGCAAGAGTTCGGCCTGACCGAGTTACGCCTCTACACAACCGTATTCATGGTCTGGATCTCCGTCGTCCTACTCTGGTTCCTCCTAACCGTCATGCGCGCCAGGCGCGACCACTTCGCATTCGGTGCCCTTCTCGCCGGTTTCGCCGCCATCTTCGCCATAAACGTTATGAACCCCGATGCCTTGATAGCGAGCACCAACATAGACCGCATGGAAGATGGAAAGCGCTTCGACGCCTACTACCTGACCACCCTGAGCGCCGACGCCGTGCCCGTGCTAGTCGAGTCTCTCCCCGAAATAGGTGACACGCACATGTGGACAGGCTACACCGTGGAGCAAGCTGTCGTGGATCGCTGGGACGCGAAAAGGGCCGACTGGCGTACGTGGAATCTGGGTCGTTCGAGAGCCCGCCAAGTGGTCAGTAGTTACGTCGAAGATAAGGACGTACGAGCATCCAGGATGATCAGCTTTGACCCCAGGCACCAAGATAGGGCGTTTATGCACCGTCCCGACCGAGTTATCCACAACATGTTGTGGATAAGAAGCCCACAACGGGGGATAAGTGGATCAAGTGTAACAAGCGCTTAACAAAAGCGCATCGGGTTACAGCGTTCAGACTGGCAAGCTATGTCTCGCTGAACTGCTCCATCGGCGACGCATCTGGACAAGCCTCTCCGAGGCTTTACAATCAGCGTGAAGAACTGATGCCGACAAGAGGTGAAAGAGTGATAACCGAGGAGCGCGTACAGGACCAGTTGAGGAACGTTATAGACCCAGAGATCGGGATGGATCTCGTCGAGCTCGGCCTGATCTACGACGTGGGCGTGCATGACGAGGGCCGCCACGTTGACGTCACCTTCAGCCTCACCAGCCCAATGTGCCCCGTTGGGGATTTGATCCAGGAGCAGGTCGAGACGGAGACGCTCTCCATAGAGGGGGTCGAGACCGTGAACGCCCAGCTCACGTTCGAGCCGATGTGGAGCCCCGAGATGATGAGCCCTGCCGCCAAACTGTTCTTCGGCCGCTAAGCACGATATCCCGGCCGACAATCCCGTCCCGGTGAGACCCGAGAGGGAGGAAGCCGGGACGCTACATCTTTATGTCGTGCACGCCCTAGTGAGTCGGCTGCAACGTTCCTGCTAATTCAGCCGGTCCGCGAGGAACTCCTCCCAGGTCCGGTGGCCGACGGCCTGTTCGAGAGGCAGGTTAGCGCCGGCCCGGAACGCGCCGGCGGGTGTGCCTGGACATGCTGCGCTCGCGCAACTCGCAGCGCAAGGAGCCCGACCTCGCCACCCAGCGAAAGGTCGTCGACGCCTTCCTCGCTGCATCGCGCGACGGTGACTTCGACGCGCTCGTCGCGCTGCTCGACCCTGACGTATTGCTCCGCGCCGATCGCGGTGCCATGCCTGCGGGCGCATGGAGGGAGGTCCGGGGTGCGGAGGCGGTAGCCGGCCAGGCGCTCAACTACTCGCAGCTCGCCCTATTGGTGCGCCCGGCTCTCGTCAACGGCGCCGCCGGCCTCGTGGGCCGCGATGACCGATCTCGTATCAGGAGAGAGTGAGTCATACTACAGCGGTGATCGAGAGACTAGAGTTCTCTAATGAACGTAGCCCACCGCGGGCCGTCAACGTTCGCCAAGCGCCGCAACACGCTTGTGCACGGCCTGGACCATCTGCTCTTGCGAGCTGGAGGCCTCGTCGAGGCCGTCGGGGTCCACTGGTTCGCCGAAGCTCACCGTGACCTGCTCCAGCCTCCACAAGAACCTTCCCCTCGGCATGGCCTCGTATGTGCCACGGATGAACACGGGCACGACAGGCACCGGATAGTAACTCAACAGTATTCCCATGCCAGGCTTGAACGGCTGCAAGCTTCCTGTCGGTGAACGTTCACCTTCGGCGAACCAGACCAGGTTCTGTCTGCGCCTGAGTACCGCTGCCCCGAAGGCCAGGTTCGAGAGGCCCGCGCGGCCGGGGTCGATCGGGACCACCTGCGCGAGACGGCTGACGAGACGGGTAAGCGGATTGCCGAAGGCCGCGCCCGTCCAGCCCGCCCAGTACGTGCGCCGCAGCACACTGTAGTCGAGCGCAGCGGTCACCGCGAACGCATCCAGGTAGCTGACATGGTTCGGCGCGATGATGAAAGGACCTCTATCAGGCAGGTTCTCCAGGCCTTCCACCTGCAGGCTGAACGGCCCGCGCATCATCATCCGGTTGAGGGCAAACATGCCTCTGGCCATCGCCGAGCGTGCCGGCCCCAGCGGCTCCAGCCACCGCTTCTGCCGGTCGTCGAGTACCTCTTCGGGCCGCTCGAATGGTGAAACGGGATGAAGGGTTCCGCTGGCTCCCGAGGCGACCTCCCGCAGCAGGTCGCGAACGGTGTCGATGCGTTCTATCGCCTCTTCGTCCAGCTCCACGCCGGTCTTCTCGCCGATCTCCAGCGTCAGGTTCACCCATCCCAGCGAATCGATGTTCAGGTCGAGCTGCGTACTGGTCTCAGGCGCAACCCTCCTGTCAGGATAGCGTTCGGCCAGGAGCTTCCAGACGCCCAACGCTGTAGGATCTTCGAGCAACGCTCGGTCTTCCCCTGACATCTCCTGGGGCGCGACGGGCCCTACGGCCGTCCTATCCTGGCTTTCCACGCCTCTCCTGGCTCGTTCGTAGCGCTCCTCCAGGACGTGGCGCCTGAGCTTACCGAGCCTCGTGAACTCAAGTGGTTCGCGGCTTATGGCGTAGTCGGAGATGCGCTGGTAGGAAGGCAGGTGTTTCGACGCCTCCTCTACCGCCTCACGTATCACGCGGTGGGTGTCGGTACCTCGACTTATCTCACCCGTCTCAGGCACGATCACTGCGACGAGCCGGCCGTCTTTCTGCAACACGCCGATCTCACGGATCAACGGGTTCTCCAGGTAGGCTGCTTCGACGGCTTCGGGCTGGATGTTCTTGCCACCGGAGGTCACGATCAGGGTTGACGCCCGGCCCGTGACGTACAGGTAACCGTCATCGTCGAAGTAGCCGAGGTCCCCCGTGCGAAACCATCCACCATCGAAGACCTTGCTCGTCTCTTCGGGCCGGTTGCGGTATCCGGAGAAGACGTTCGGCCCGCGGGCCAGGATCTCACCTTCTCTGTGAGCCGTGCCCGCCCTGACCGCCCCCTCGGGCATTGCAGAGTGGTCGATGCTGATCTCGACGCCGGGAACCGGCCGTCCAACACTGCCGAGCTTTCTCCCATCGGGAGGGTTGAGCGTCAGGAGTGGGGCGGTTTCGGTGAGGCCGTAACCGACGGCGACCCGCCATCCCAGCCCCTCCAGTTTCTCCGCGAGGTCGGGGTCCAGGGCCGCCCCGCCAAAAGCCATTACCCGTAGTCTAGGACCGAACCGTTTGCGCAGGGGGCGCAGGGCAACCCTACCGACATCCAACCCGGTCATTCGACGCAGCTTGACGCAAAGTTCGATGCCACACTTGAAGTGGATAGCCGCGAAACGTCCGCCGGAGCCCACCCTCGCTTCTATACCTGAATACAGCGCACCGTAGAGTCGCGGGACACCGACGATCAGGGTAGCCTCTCCTTCGCTCAGGGCGCGCACCAGTTGCGGACCTGTAAGCGATTGGGGCAAGACGATGGGCAAACCTGCCGCCAGCGGCGTGAGCATCCCCATGACGAAGGGGTAGACGTGGTGTAACGGCAGCGGCAAGAGCACACTATCTTCCTCGGATACCAGATCCGCGCCCAGCAGAGTGTCGATCTGGAACACGAGATTGGCGTGGCTCAAGGGCACTCCTTTCGCCGCGCCAGTTGTGCCTGAAGTGTAGAACAGAGCGGCCACATCGCCAGGTCCACCCGGCGGCAAGTCCACATCCTCATCCGTTAGCAGGTGTTGCCAGCTCCGCCGGTCCTCTTCTCCAACGTCGAGCAGGATGGTCCTCAACGCAGCACCCGTATCTACGTTCTCCAGACGTCCGGCATCCTCAGCCGTGGTGAAGACGTGCCTGGCGCCGCTGTCCTCGAGAACGTGACCGAGGGCCTCATCCCCGAGTTGGGCGTCCAGCGGCACGACCACGGCCCCAGCCGAGATCACCGCCAGGCAAGCCGCGATCCACTCCCTACGATTAGCGGCAAGAAGCGCCACGTGGTCGCCCCGCTCCACCCCGGCCACACGCAAGCCACGACCAAGACCAAGCACCCGCCCGGCAAGCTCACCATATGTCCAGATCTCCACGCCCTCCTCGCCAACCGCCACCAGCGCCGGGCTCTCACCATGCGCCCAGAGCCCGTCGATCACCGACCTTAGCGTGCCCAACTCGCCCTCGTCCCGCCCCACCGGCTCACACCGATCAGCCATCATCCTTCTCTCCTTACGTTGTAAATTTACACCGTAAGTATAGAGTGGCACATCGTCGGTTGTCAAGGGTTTTTGGGAGATTTATGGGTAGCGTTCGAGGCCTCGGCTGATGTCAGGGGCGACGTGTAAGGATCACTTGCGGGCGTTTGCGGAAATATGGCCTCGAGGCTTGGGCGGCAACAGCATGTTTGCGTAGGCTCAGAGCGATCCGCAGAGACATTGACCTACTGCGAAGCGCCCATTCAGCTACAAGCGGAAACAAGAAGGTGAAATGCTGACAAGTGGAGGCGTCAGCCAGAGAGTGTTGACAGGCTGAAACAGAGCTTATCGGAGATCGCTGAGCTTGCTGGTCTCGAACCGCTCCAGTACGAGATCGAAGGCTTCTGTGCCTATGCGGGCACCTCCGGAGAAGGGGTGCTCCAGGGCGCCTATGGTGAACAGCACAAGCCCGATCACCGCCGCCAAGGTAAACACCATCAACCTGTGCGCCCACGTGTTCTCCAGGCCGAAGAGGTAGGTGAAGCTTACGGCTGCTATCCCCCCGAAGATCAGAACGGCCCAGAGCACTCCGGGGACGCCCTCTTCGGCTGCGACCAGGCGCATTCTCCTTGCGTCGGCCAGTCACTGGACCTGGTCGAGTCCTTCTGCGTAGAGTTGCTGGTCGGCTGGTGTGCGTGGCTGGAACTCTTGAAGGTTCGCCCGGATCTCGTCGATAA
>DASTKM010000289.1:0-2961 GCA_035715885.1 Rubrobacter sp. | reverse complement strand
GTGCCATGCCTACCACCTCACGATCAGGTTTCGGGCCGGGTCGATCTCGACTTCGGTATCTGGGCCAAGAACAACGGTGGATTCCCTCTCCTCAACCACCGCCGGTCCCTCGAAAGCGGCACCTGGATCGAGGCGGTAGCGATCGTAGACTGGTACGTTCCGGAAGCCCTCATTCTCAGGCAGGTATATTTCCCTCTTGCCTTTGTGCGCCTCTGAGAGCGCACGCGGGTTGTCTTTGCGTGCGTCGAGTTGAATCTGAGGTCGCGGCGAGACGACCTCAAGACGCCAGGTCAGCGCCTCCAGTGGCACGTCCGGCCCTTCACGTCCATAGAGCCGCCGGTACTCCTCGTGATAGAGCGTGGCCAGCCGGTCGGCATCGTCTGGACCGAGCTCGCCGTCAGGCAGCTCCACCGTTACCTCGTGACCCTGGCCCGCGTATCGCATCTCGCCGAGCCGTCGTACCTGGATCTCGGCGTCGAGGACGCCCGAAGCGCGCAGCAGATCCCGCCCTTCCCCTTCCATCTCCTCGAGTGCCCGGTTCACCTCGGACCAGTCGAGCTCGTCCAGACGACCGTAGAGGCTGCGTTTGAAATCGAACGCCAACGGGGCGCATAGGAAACCGAAGGCCGAGGTAGCGCCCGCGCCAAGCGGCGCGATGAAGCCGGAGACGCCGAGGGCGCGGGCGACGCGGTAGCCGTGTACGGGGCCGGCGCCGCCGAAGGCGAACAGGGGATACGCCCGCGGGTCCTTGCCGCGCTCGACGGCGTGGATCCTCGCGGCATTGGCCATGTTCTCGTTGACGACCTGGTGGATACCCCGCGCGGCCTCGACGCCGTCCATGCCGAGCGGGCGGGCGATCTTCTGCTCGATCGCCCTCGAAGCTCCCTCGCGGTCTAGCTCCATCCGTCCGCCGAGGAAAAAGTCGGGATCCAAATACCCCAGGATCAAGTCGGCGTCGGTCACGGTCGGCTCGCTGCCTCCAAGGCCGTAACAAACCGGCCCTGGCTCGGCGCCGGCACTATCGGGCCCGACTTTGAGCAAGCCCAGAGCGTCGATGTGGGCGATGCTGCCACCGCCAGCGCCGACCTCGATCATCTCTATCACGGAGGTCTTTACCGGCAATCCAGAGCCTTTCTTGAACCGGTAGACCCTGGCGACCTCGAACTCGCTGCTGGTCAGCGGCTCTCCATCCTCCACCACACAGGATTTGGCTGTCGTCCCTCCCATGTCAAAGGAGAGCACGTCGGGAAAACCGGACCCCCGACCGTAAAAGGCCGCGGCTAAGGCGCCCGCCGCGGGGCCGGACTCCAGTAGGCGAATCGGAAACCGACTGGCCGTCTCCACACTGGCCGTCCCGCCGTTGGAGAGCATGATGTACAGCGAACCCTCGAACCCGAGCTTTCGCAGCCGTTCTTCGAGCCTCTGCAAATAGCGTTCGACCAGCGGACGGACGTAGACGTTGCAGACCGTCGTCGAGGTGCGCTCGTACTCCCTGATCTCGGGCGACACCTCCGAAGAGAGCGAAATCGTGATCTCCGGCGCCGCTTCGGCCAGGATCTCGGCGACCCTTTGTTCGTGGGCGGGGTTGCGGAAGCCGTGCAAGAAGCTCACGGCCACGGCCCCAACCTCGCGCTCCTTAAGCTCTTTCGCTATCGATCGTACCTGTTCCTCGTCCAGTTGGTGTAGTACCGAGCCGTCGTCTAAGGAGCGCTCGCGCACACCGTAACGTAGGCTGCGCGGCACCAGCGGCTCCGGTTTCTCGATAAAGATGTCGTACATGTCGTAGCGGTGTTCGGTGCCGATGGCGATCGCATCCCGGAAGCCCTCCGTAGTCAAGAGCGCTGTTCGAGCGCCCCGGCGTTCGATCAGAGCGTTAGTGACAAGCGTCGTTCCGTGGACGACCATACCCAGTTGACCAGCCTCGACATCTTCCCGCTCGAGCACCTCGCATAGCCCTACCTCGACGGCTTGCGACGGATCATCCGGGGTAGTCAGTATCTTGCCGACCGCCTGTTCGCCCGTCTCGTCGTCGATGAGGACGAGATCCGTGAACGTCCCGCCGATGTCGATGCCTACGCGATAGCGTTCATGCGAGTGCAAGTCTCACACCTCGATTCTTTCTGCAAGACCTCATCAGAGTAGCAAGCAGACGGAGTTACGTCCGTATGACGGCGTCTCCGGTCCTTCCGTACAGCGTGAGGCCGGGTCGGCGAGCTCCACCGCCACCCGGTAATCCATGCCTCGCCCCTCCAAGGCGTCCACAACCCGCCTGTACTCGTCCGACCGATCGTGCCTGTGCCGCTCGGTGGGGGCAAACTCCCCCCAACACGCTCGCCGTCGCCAAATAACCCTCACCCCCACCTTTGGGGTCTCGGCTCGCCCCTGCGGCGCACCCGACCTCCTCTGCCACCAGACAGCGACGCGAAACCCTCCGAACGGTTTCGGCACAAAGGCGCGCAGTTGGCTATGGCCCCGCCTAGTACTCTGATTGCCCCAGACGCCCCTTTACTTTGCCATCGTCAACCGCGGAATTTATTATACAGTATCCAAAATAGCCGTAAAGAGACGCCGAACAGGGGTGATCGAGCTTGAGCCAGCCGAACGGTCCGGCGGGGGAAGGCTTTCACGGTCCCAACCTCGCTTACGTCCTTGAGATGTACGAGGACTTTCGGGCCGATCCAGTCTCCGTGGACGAGAGCACACGCGAGTTCTTTGAGCGCTGGAGCCCGCCGGCGGACGTAGCGGCGGGCGAGGGGTCGCCTGCGGCTGCCCTCGAAAAGGCACTCAAAGCGGCGAGGCTAGTAGGGGGTATAAGGAGCTTCGGATACGCGGCGGCGCGGCTCGATCCCCTCGGAAGCACGACACCCTCGGACCCGGTGCTCGAAGCAGAGTTCGACGGCCTGAGCGAGGAGGACTTGGAGTACGTGCCGGCCGGCCCCGTAGTCGGTAGACCGGTAGGTG
>DASTKM010000288.1:0-7801 GCA_035715885.1 Rubrobacter sp. | reverse complement strand
GCCATGGTCGCCGAGGAACTGGTAGTTGGGGCTGTTCTGCCGCCAGCTCCTGTAGCACGGGCTCGCCGAGACGCTCGACGGCATCCAGCAGCCCGTCCCGTTCATGATAGCCGTATCGTTGACGATCGTGTAGGCGTCTATTACGCCGGCGGCCAAGCCGGCTATCCCCGTGAAGATCTTGAACGTCGAGGCACCAGGCTGCCCACCGACGATCGCGCGGTTGAGGAACGGATCGTTCGACCTCTTGGATACGAGGCGGTTGTAGGTGGCGAGTTCCTCTCCGCCGGAGATGCCGCCGACGAACAGTTTCGGGCTGAAGTCGGGACGGCTGGCCATCGCCAGGATCTCCCCGTTCTCGGGGTTCATGGCTACGACAGCCCCGCCCCTGCCCTGGTAGCCAGCCTCCCAGGTGCGCTCCAGGGCTGCGTCGAGCTCTTTCTCGACGACCTTCTGCAAATCGATGTCGATAGTGAGGGTGAGGTTGTTGCCAGGTTCGGGCTCGGTGATATGGTCGGGTAGCTCCTGGCTTGGGTTCACGTTTATGGGGTTACCGCTTTCGTCCACGAACCTGCCCATGGAATCGACCCTGCTACCTTCGGGGACTATGCGCCCGAGGGCGTCCACGTTGTAGGTTCTCTGGCCCGCTTTACCGCGCAGCACCTCCTCATAGGAGAGCTCGACCCCACTCTTACCGACGATAGAGTCTGCGGGCAGGCCTTCGAAAGGTTCCTGCTTCAGCTCATCGTGGGTTACAGCACCGGTGTACCCGAGGATGTGGGAGGCCAGCCTGCCTTCGGGGTAGCTTCGGACCCAGTCGTCGTTCACGGCGATACCCCCGAACTCCCCGGTGCGCTCGCTCACGTAGGTCACCGCGTCGCGGCTCGCGTTCTCCTTTACCAGGAAGGGGCTGTACTGGTTACCGGTCTCCTTCGCCGCGTCGTAGCGGGCAAGGACAGCCTCGGTGTCGGCCTCGACTACCGTCGCCAGCTCTCTAACTTTGTCCCTGGAGATCTCATCCGGTATGACGGTTACGTTCAGCCCAGGGACGTTGTTAGCGAGGATCTTGCCGTCGCGGTCGTAGACTACGCCCCGCTGGGCGGGGATCTTGATGTTGGTGTGTTGCGTTGCCTTCGCGGCGAGGGTATAGTCCTGGCCTGTTAGCACCTGCAGGTACCACAGCCTGGCGCCAAGGATGAGGAAGACAGCAGCGATCAGAACCGCCAGAGACACTACCCGCACCTGCATGTTGCCCTTGGTCATGGGCGGCGTCTCCACACGTTTTTTCGCGGGGTTCGCCTGCTTATTCTCTCTCACCGGCAGCCGGAGCAACCTCTACCCCTCTTCTGTAGCGAGCACTACCGCTCGGCCACTTTTTCGGCCTGGACGATCAAACGCCTGGAGTAATCCGGCAGCGTACACGTCTGTAGCGACACTATGTTCCTGCCTTGTAGGGGCCGCGTCACCGACACGTCCTCCGGGTCCACGACAAAGGTCTTGAACACCTTGTAGACGTAACGCTTGCCCGCCGAGTCGGTGATAAAGACCCTATCCCCCTTGTCGAGCACGTTCAAGTCCCAGAACGACAGCCAGCTGTCGGTTCCTGGGAAACCGAGCCGGTGGCCGGCGATGTAGACGTTCGCCTGCCTGTCCCAGGGGTTGCCCGTCCCGCGGAGGTGCACAGCGGCGTGTTTGCGGAACGCTTTATTGTCATCGCTTACGGAGTAGGGTACGGTGTCGTTGCGTATCTGGGCCATCTTAGGTATGGTCATCCTTAGCATCCTGCTCTCCGGCCCCCGGCTGGCGACCCTCTTCCTGGCCACCGCCCCTTCTGAGTCATTTCTCTGCCTCTTGATGGCTCTGTCGATCTTCTCCGCGGCCACAGGGAGTCTGGGCTGTTCGGTAGCCGTGCTAACCTTCTCGTCAACCGCAACTTCGGCCTCGGCGTCGTGCTGCGGGGAGCCGACGAAGAAGCTCGCTGTCACCACGACTCCCACGCCAACGACCAGGAGGCTCAACACGTTGATGACCGTGTCAGTGATGCGCGCTATCGTTCCCTCCCTACGCGGTCGCCCGGACCGCCGCCTAGATCGCAATCCATTGTATCCCAAAAGCGGACGACTACTAGCCGTGCCTGGCGCCGACCACGAAGTATTTTCTGGCAACCACGCTGTTTTCGCCGGCCCCTCCCGATGCGGCGTAGACCGCCACCGTGTAATTGCCTGAAGGCAGCCGCCCTCCCGATCCAGGGCGGACGGCGAACTTCACCACGCCGGAGGCCCCGCCATATGCCACGCTGAGTCGCTCCTCACCTTCTTTCGAGACAACAAGCTCGCCTCCGCCGCCACCGAGGAGACGGCCAAGGGCGGAGACCCTCGACGTCCGCCCTACTCTCGCCTCGAGGTCCTCGTAGGTAGCGAAGTCTTCGACCCTCAGATAGACGTAAACCACCTCTGGCGCCCCGTCGAAACGCAGCCTGTCCGAGGTCGGGTACACCCTGTCCTCCTGGCTAACCGCGATGTCCTTGGCCCCGGGTGAGATCAACTCCTCCACCGGCGAGAAGTCCCCTGGCCAGACGAATACGACTGCAGCGAGCGACAGGATCATGAAACTCACTGCGGCCAGCACAGGACCAACACGGGAACGGTCTCCGGTCTTGCCTGTCGTAGTGTTGGGGAGCTTGTTCAGAGGCCACCGGCCTTCTTCGGGTCCTTGCGGGAGCGTTTCCAGAGCAGGAGCGTCGCGGCGTTGTGTGCGGTGTGGGCGAGCATGGGAGCGAGCAGACCGCCGCTGACCTCGTAGAGAAAACCGAAAACGAAGCCGACCAGTACGGCCCACGCCGTCCATACGAGATAACGCCGGTCGGGGCCAATATGGGCCAGGCCGAACAACAGAGAGGCGACCACCAGGCCGAACTCCTGCTGAAGCGCCCCCCGGAAAAACGCTTCCTCCCCCACCCCGGAGAAGATCGCGACGAGCACCAGGCTGGACGAAGCGGCGCCGTCGACCAGGCGCGGGGCGAGTTCGTCGGAGATCTCACGCAAGGTGGGTAGAAGCCGGTAGGCAAGAAGACCCAAGGAGACTGTGCAGGCGGCCGTAATGACACCCAGTAGCACGCTTGCACCTGGACTCTCGCCGAGAAGCCGCACGTTGAAGCCCCTGAGGCCGCACCACAGGGCGGCGACGACAGCGAGAGAACCGTAGAACAGGGCTGCGAACCTGACGAAGCGGGGGCTCAAGGCGCGCCTAACCTGGGTACGCTGTGAACCGGTCTGCAGGATGGACCATAACCGGTTATTGTACCGGACGGAGAAAACCACAGGTCGCACGCAGACCGGGAGGAGTCCGGAGGTTCGAAATGCTCGACGAGTCGATATTCAAGGCCTACGACATCCGTGGCGTCTATCCCGAGAGCCTGGATGAGGGCGTGGCCACCGACATCGGCCGCGCTTTCGTAAAGCACCTGGACCTCTCGGGCTCCAGGGTCGTCGTGGCCCGCGATATGCGCATTTCGGGCGAGGCGTTGGAGAAGGCCTTTATACAGGGGGTTACGCAAGCGGGCGCAGACGTCCTAGACCTTGGGCTGGTCTCGACCGATGCGCTCTACTTCGCCGTAGGACACCTCGAGGAGCCAGGCGGGGCCATGGTAACGGCCTCGCACAACCCCAAAGACTACAACGGCTTCAAACTCTGCAGGGAGGAAGCCATCGCCCTCTCGGGGGACGCGGGGCTCGCCCAGATCCGTGACCTCATCGTCTCAGGGGATCTCCCCGGCCCCGCGGAATACCCGGGTTCCGTTGAGGAGACGGACATCACCGTAGACTATGCGAAACATTGCCTGAGCTTTATACAGACGGAGGGCTTGAGGCCACTGAAGATCGTGATCGACGCCGGCAACGGCATGGCTGGCAAGATGGTCCCACCCATCTTCGAGCACCTCCCTTTCGAGTACGTACCGATGTACTTCGAGCTCGACGGCTCCTTCCCCAACCATCCACCGAACCCGATCGAACCCGAGAACGTCAGAGAGCTCCAGGAGCGCGTGGTCGCAGAGGGTGCTGATTTCGGGGTAGCCTTCGACGGTGACGCCGATCGGTGCTTCATTATCGACGAGAACGGCACGACCATCTCGGGCGACCTGGCGGCCGCCCTCATAGCGAAGAACGTGCTCGAGAAGAAGCCGGGCGCGACCATACTGTACAGCGCGGTCTGCTCGAAGGCCTTCCCCGAGCTCGTCGAGCGCGAGGGCGGGAAGGCCATAAGGACCAGAGCAGGCCACTCCATCATCAAGCCGCAGATGCGGAAGCACGACGCGGCCTTCGGCGGGGAGCATTCAGCCCACTTCTACTTCAGGGACAACTACTTCGCCGACTCAGGTATCATCGCCATGCTAACCATAGCCGAACTCGTCGGCCGCCAGGAAGAGCCTATCTCCAGGCTCCTCTCCCCCATCGATCCTTACGTCCGCTCGGGTGAGATCAACTCCGAAGTAGAGGACCAGGGAGCGACCCTGGAGAAGATCGAAGACCACTTCTCCAATAACGACGGCGCAAAGGTAGACCACCTCGACGGCCTCACAGTCGACCTTGGCGACTGGTGGTTCAACCTCCGCCCCTCGAACACCGAACCTCTCCTCCGCCTCAACGTGGAGGCCGAAGACAACGAGACGATGGTGCGCAAACGCGACGAGCTGCTCAACCTCGTTCGCGATTGAGCAGCATTCAGCACACGCCCTGTCGGGCGCTCGTCAACATTTGTGCTTGTCAGCATCGGCCTCTTGAGGAGAATCGGGGGAAGAAAGTGCCCCATCGAGATGACGGGGCGTGTGTACTGGCAGGAGCAGCCCGCGACGCGATCCAACTGCCTGACAAGCGAGGGCCGCAGGCCCGAAGCGTGCTGACTAGCTTACTTGTATCAGGTTTCGTACCTCGCGGACGCCTTCGACCTGTTGGGCTATCTCACCGGCAGCCAGCTTGGCATCCTCGGATGGCGCAGCCCCGCGGAGCTCGGCGATTCCGTCGTTTACTTCGACGTTCACCCGCGGCATCTCCGCGGTGCGTGGGTCCTCACCGAGGTGGGTGCGGATGCGCTGTTCTATCTCCTCCTGCTGCTCGCCTACGCCCTCGACGTTGCCATGCTGCTCGCCGATCAGAGGCCCGGACGAGGGGTCCGAGTACTCCCGATCGGCGCCGGTGCGGTTCGCACCCCCCGGACTCTGTTGGCCACCGCCGCCAGCCGTCCCTGTCGGGGTGCCACTACCCCAGGTCTGGCCCCGCTCTCCTGCAGGGCTTCCAGGGTCTGGGGCATGGGGGCCTGTAGTACCCGTGTAAGACGAGGACTCGTCCGATGATTCACCTTTCTTCGAACGTGCGATGGCGGCCCCGATAGCGAGCCCGATCAGGATGAAGAACCCGTACTTGAGATAGCGGGTCTTCTTCGGTTCCTGCGAGCTCATCGCCCGGCGTATCAGCTTGGCTTCGGCCTTGCCGAGCTTCCAGGCTGCCTTCCCTACGGTCCTGCCGGCCACGGGGGCCACCCTTGCTCCTGCCTTCGCACCGGCTCTGGCGGCTCTTCGCTTCTTGCGTGCCATTCACTACCTCCATCTTCGCGGAGTTGGTTTCTCGAAACTACGAGATACCCCGAAAGGCCCGTTCGAAAACAGACCTGGGATAAGCGTCGTCGCGTCGTTCGAGGCTTCAGGAGGCACTCTGTCCGTTCCGGCGCAGTTTGGGAACGAGGGTGAGCCTCCTGTAGCGCATCCTTCTCTCGTTGAGCGGCTTCTCGAACTCGGCCTCGCGGGCGAACTTGACCTCTCCTGTGGCCGCGGCCTCGACGAGGGCGGCAAGGTCTTCCGTCTCCGAGGGGGAGAGGCCCGTGCGATCGAGGTCTTTCTCCCGCTCGAAGAGCCTCACCCGCCGCGCAAAGGAGATGAAGATACTGCAAGGCTCGGGGCAGGGGATCTCACCTTCGCCCCGGTCTACGTCGAGCGGCGTGTCCTCGTCCACATCCCAGAGGGTCTTCTTGAGACACACTGAGTCCTTGCAGCAGGCGAGGGCCGCATCGAGCACCCCCTGGTCCGTGAGCCGCTGAACCCGTTTGTATATCCCACTCTGCCTCGCCGCCGCCTCCCTGAAGCTCGTGAGGTGGAGCCTCCCCTCCCTGTGGAGGTACCAGTGGACGACGCCAGCGGGATAGAGGTAGTTCATGGCGGTCACCAGTGAGAGCGCGTCCTCGACCCTGAGCTCCCAGCCGCGCCGCAGGTTAGGGGAGCTCTTCAGCGGCCTGTACTCCCCGCCTTCGGTGAGCCTGGCGATCTCTCGCGCATCGTGTGGGTCATCGCTGACACTGAGACCCTCCTCCCGCGCCTCGTCCACGTGACGCAGTGAGTATCCAAGGGGCGGAACGGGGCGTACGACTACCTGCCCGAAGACGCGGCCTTCGGGCGCATCATCCACCCATGCCGCGAAGGCCTGGCGCGAACTCGCAGCGACGTTCTCAGGGCACCCGGAGCGAGCGTCAGACAACAGGCTGCTCTGTCATCATCCCACGGGCGCGGGCGGCTATCAGGTTCGCCATGGAAGGGTGCGTTCCGACGGGGGCGCCGTAGAAGATCGTCTTATCGTCGCGTACCGTAACCTCGCCCACAAGGCCAAGGTCCTCGGGGATCGTCTCGCGTGTGTGCCATCCCTCCGCGATAAACAAGGGGATCAGGATCACGTTCTGCGCCTCGACTCCATCGACGACGCCGCCTATCTCGGGGTCTTGATCCAGGAACCCGACCTCGACGAGGTCGTAGATCCCACGCTCCCTGATGCGTCCGGCGTTGAGGTAGATGACGCCGCCTGAGTTCTTGTTCAGCTCGGTTCCATGGCCGAGCAAGATGAGGGCCGTGCGTCCCGAGACCTCCTTTCCGCGCATGAGGTCTTGAGTACGCTCCAGTATGACATCAGGCATCCCCTCGAAGGTGCCGAGAGGTCCGGCGTAGCGGACGGTTTTCTCGCCCTTCGTGGAGACGGGCCCCTCCAGACCTAGCTCCCTCGGGATGACTTGCTGGGTGAAATATCCTTCTGAGATGAACGCGGGCACGATGTAGACGTCTTCCGACTCTATGGTGTCGAGCACATGTCGCATTGAGGGCTCTTCCTTCCAGAAGCATTCCACGACCTCGTCGAACTCTCCTGTCTCCCTGATACGGCCGGCATGCTCGTAGACGGGCAGGCTCGAGTCTCCGTTGAGGTGGGATCCGTGTCCCACGATGACCAGAGCCCTCATGCTCCTCCTCTACCGCCGATCGTCCAGCCAGATTCTACCAATCGAGAGAATTGGCCGGGCGAACGGCTTCACCTTCCCGTGGCCGGCCTTAGCCTGTGGCTCAGGGCGTCAGGGCCGTACTCCATGGCCACGAGGAACGCGGCGGCGATAACTGGATACTCGGTCGTAGTCGGAGAGAGGCGAGAGTCTGCGCGGAGCAGGCCGCCGAGGTTGGCTATCCCTTCGAGGCCCCGCCTGGAGTGGATGCCGCCGGCCTTCAAGACCCCGTGCGCCATGCGGGAGACTTCCTCGGCCTCCTGGCGGCCCGCGCGGCCTGCCACATCGAGGTCGGGGACTTCCGAGAGCACCTCGAGGTAGGCCTGTACAAGGGCGCCGCGGACGGAGTCAGCCCTGGAAAGAGAGGACAGGAGCGCCGGCCTGGCGAGCTCGCGGGTGACCTCGAAGTCCCTGGCGTACTCTCGGGCCAGGGCGTGGCGCGCCGCCGAGAAGCGCATCGCGTCGCGGAGCGTGGCGTCTTTACCCGCCCCGAGGG
>DASTKM010000287.1:0-6181 GCA_035715885.1 Rubrobacter sp. | reverse complement strand
GCATACCGCCCGTGTTGGGCACCTGATGTTCGGAGATCGTGTCGGGGATCACACCGTCTTTGGAGTTCACGTCGCCAGCATTAATGTTGCCCTTATCTATGCTGGCATCACCGTCGACGTTGCCGGCATCTCCGCCGCCATCTCTGCTGTCACCCACAACACGACATCCATCTCCACCCACGCCCGTCGAGCTTATGATCGGGAAGGTGTCGTTGGGTCCCCTGGGAAACACGTCGTTCTCCGGATCCACCGGTATCGGTACGATGAGCTTGTCTGGGTTGTCTCTCACTGCCTCAGGGAACGATTCCCCAAGCGTACTCCTGCCGTTGGCGACTATGGTTCCGTCCGACTCCAACGTGATGTCTGCGTTATCACCGTCCCTGATACGAAAAGGCACGCCACGATCGCTCATGGTTATGGTCAAGTCATTGCCCTGCGCCCTAAGCTCACAGTTTTCGGTCTCTATGATGATCTGGTCTATCCCGTTGACCCTGGTGCCATCAGGGAGTATGTCTATGACATCTCCAGGAACGAGCACATCCTTGCCGATAGCCGTTCCTCCCGCCAGGGGTCCTTTGTCCACATCCTGCGGCTCGGGCTGCGGCGATGAGTCCTCAGGTGGCGGGATGCTTGGTGGGGTGCTTGTGGTGGTTCCCGTGGTACCCGTTGTCGTACCTGTAGTGGTTCCCGTCGTACCCGTGGTGGTGCCTGTAGTGCCAGTGGTGCTCGTGCCGGTGGTGGTGCCCGTGGTACCCGTTGTCGTACCTGTGGTGGTGCCTGTGGTGGTTCCCGTCGTACCCGTGGTGCTCGTGCCCGTTGTTGCCTGCCCCCACGCAGGTAACGCGAACACTAACACAAAGGCGAGGGATGATAACATCGTTCGACAGTACGGCACGTATCTCTCCCCACTCGTTCAACTACATATTACCTGCTTCACATTAGTGCATCGGCGCAAATCATGCAACTTGTAAGGCAGGTATACCATAGCCATATCTACGACAGGCCATTGAATGAACTGAACGAACGGGGTGAAGTCGGATGCAGTGTAGTGAGGTTCTTTGAGAGGACGCGGCGACCACTTTTACAACGTCCTCTACCTTAGCGCATGCCATGGAGATTGATCCGCAAACGAGTAGATCTTCTGTCCCACGGCTCGTTCCAACAAGGCTCAGAAGCCTAAGTCGACGTTACCGTTCTTGCCCGAGAACGCGTTCGTGTCTGCCACCTGCAGCTTGAAACCTGACGCACCGGAGGCGACGGTGAAGATCACCTCTCCCGGTCGCGCTACATCGGGGTTAACGTTCTCCAGGAATATGTCCTTCTTGGCTGGGACGTAGCTAGAGTATTCGGGATCAACCTCGCTTTTGTTCCTACTGCTGTCGATGAGGGAGACAGACGCCGAATCGAGTGTAACGTCCTCGCTTGAGTTGTTCGTGAAGTTGAAGTCCACGATCACGAAGTTGCCCCTCTTCGTCTCGCCAAACTGGCCGAAACCCTTCTCTCTGATCTCGCTCACTTCACTGCGGGTGAGGCTCGTTCCGCCGGCCTGCAATACTTTCCTCGAACATGTTCGTTCGGGAGACTCAACGCAGGGTGTCCTCCAGGATTGCATGATTGGCGCCGGAGAAGTCGGCCTCCTCGAGCCACGTCCGCGAGAGATCCGGCCGCCGCATCACGGCACCGTAGAAATGACACTCGCGCAGGTCGGCGCCCGCGAGCATGGTCTCCTCTACTACTTGCGTGAATACTTCGTGGCTTGGCCTACACAAGTCAGTCAATGGAGCAAAGCATGGACACATCCAAGACACGGTCCATCTGCCAGGTGGCGTGATTCAGGGCTGCAATGCCGAGTGTGTATACCTTGGCTGACGAATGCTATATAGTGCGTCGAACTGAGAACGAAGAGCCAAGGTCTCCAGTTGCAGGAGGGGTGTGGTGCGGTACGTCGTTTTGATCTTGTTGACGGTGTTCCTTGCTTCAGGCCTGGTGGTGCTTGTCGATACGCGGACCGAGCCGGTACTTGCAGCGAGCGCACTCCGCGGACCCGACCAGATCCTTGGCGCTCCTCGCTACAGCCAGGCCACAGTAGAGAGGTATGCGCGCTCTATCGACTGCAGCCGCTATATCATGAAGACTATTCCGATCTACTACAGGCTAGCTCCGAGGAGGAACATAGCGCCTGACGTGCTGGTAGCCCAGTCCATCGTCGAGACCGGGAGAGGATACTATGGAGGAGTCTCCAAACCCTGGAACATGGCCGGCATCAAGAAGGGCGGCGAGGATCGAGGTGACGCTCCAAAGGACTTCGAGGTGCCTCCGACCGCCTACGAAGGGGTCAAGATGCACGTCAACCATATGGCAGCCTACACGGGCAAGAAACCCATCGGCAAGCCGCACGACCGCTTCTACGACGCGCGCGCAGCCCAGAAGCAGCGTGGGTGGTGGGTCAGGAGAATCAGCCAGCTAGGAGGCGGGATTTGGGCCGTAGGCCCCACGTACGCGAGCAAGATCCGGGACCACCTCGACAATATGGGTAGACGCTAGCTAGATTGATACAGAGCATGGTTGTGAGCGGGAGCCTCGCTAACTGGGTGAGGGCGAAGACGAAGACAAGATCGAAGAACAGCTCCAGGGAAGTAACCCACTGCTCGTAGGAGTCTCCGCCTTCAGTCGCCACCCGCGTCGACGGGCGGGTGCTCAGGCTGCGGGGCGTGTTGCGTTCGCCTGCGTGGGGTCATCCAGAAGCCGTGGATCAGCACTATGGTGTCTGGTGCGGCCGCATCGACGGTGTTGTCGGTCACGCGGTTCTCCTGACGTTGCTCTTTCCTCGACTCAAATTGTGCTCCAGCGGAGAAGCCCGGCGTATCCCCATTTGGCGTATCCTTGTGTGCTAGATAGGTGCATATGATAATTGGACAGAGACTGGTCGATATCCTCTACCAGTTTGCCGCAGGAGAGCCATTGACTGTTCGATCATTCTGTGCGCCCATCTAGTCGATTCCGACTGGGCAGCTCACGCCGGTTCCTCCCAAACCGCAGTACCCGTTCGGTACTTTGTGCAGATACTGCTGGTGGTAGCCCTCGGCGTAATAGAACGGTCCGGTGGGTGCGATCTCCGTGGTGATCGGACCGTAGCCGCCACGCCTCAGTGCCTCCTCGTAGGCCTCGCGGGTCTCTTCGGCAGCCCGGCGCTGCTCGTTGTCGGAGTAGTAGATCGCCGAACGGTACTGCGTGCCTACGTCGTTGCCCTGGCGCATCCCCTGCGTCGGGTCGTGGGCCTCCCAGAATACTCTCAGCAAGTCTCGGTAGGAGACCTTGTTGGGGTCGAAGACGACCAGCACGACTTCAGAGTGTCCGGTTCGGCCGCTGCACACCTCCCCATAGGTCGGGTTTGGTGTGAAGCCTCCTGCGTAACCGACGGCGGTCGTATAGACACCATCGATCTGCCAGAACTTGCGCTCGGCGCCCCAGAAGCAGCCGAGGCCGAAGACCGCGGTACTCAGACCCTCGGGGAAAGGTGGCTCGAGGGGCGTGCCAAGGACGGCGTGCCTCTCCGGAAGTTCGAACGCCGCCTGCTCCCGGCCAGGAAGCGCCTTGGCGGGGGCGATCATCTTGGTCTTATGGCGACTGAAGAGCATTTTCTTCCCTCCTTCAACACAACACTTTGCTAGACCAAAATCTTTCGGAAGCTTGTCTCGTCTTGGTTTATCACCCTCGAGCAAACCCCAGATAGGTGTACACACTAATCCCAAGTTCGGTGAAGTTTGCCTCCTAGCTTACGACCCGATAGGCGAGCGACTGGTCGGCCACATTTCCGCTGCGCAGAGAGTGCACGCGTCATAGAGTCCTAAGCGGCGGTCGGGAACCCCAGGCGATGTTCTCCTGCCGCATCTCTGAGCACTCCCTCCGCCTCGCGCTGCAATTGCCTTACGCGCTCACGCGAGACGCCGAGTTCCTCGCTGAGGTCGGCGAGCGTCGCCGGCTCCTTGCCGTCCAGGCCGTAACGGCGGACGAGGACGCGGCGCTGCCGCTCAGGAACTCTCTCGACAGACTCCATGAGGCGGTGCGTCTCGAGCTCCCGCACCACCTGGCCGGCTATGCTGGCCTCCCGCTCGTCCTCAATAAAATCACCGAGTTCCGAGCTATCCTCATCTGAGGAGAGAGTTCGGTTGAGGCTGGTGGCGTCGGGGATGGCACTCTTCACGTTCTTGACCCGGTCCACGTCCCACCCGAGCTTCCTGGCGACCTCCTGGTCGGTGGGCTCGCGCCCGAGCTCGGCGGAGAGTTCGTTGTAGACTCGGGCCATCTTGCGCATCTTCTCGCCCATGTGCACGGGCACTCGGATGATCCTTCCCTTGTCTGCAACAGCCCTCTGTACAGCCTGCCTTATCCACCATGTGGCGTAGGTGGAGAAGCGGTATCCCCTGTCAGGATCGAACTTCTCCACCGCCTTCATCAGCCCTATATTGCCTTCCTGGATGAGATCTCCGAACGGCAGCCCCATACCACGGTACTTCTTGGCAACCGACACCACCAGCCTCAGATTCTTCTCGATGAGATCCTCTCGCGCCTGCTTGTCACCAGCCCTCACCCTCCTACTGAGATCTATCTCCTCCTCGTGCGTGAGTAGCCTTTCCCGGCCAATCTGCGCCAGATATCTCGCCAGCGGCTCCGGAGCCTCGCTATTCGCCATTCTCGTTACTCCCTCTCTTGCTATCTTGTACCTCCTCACAAAACCCTTTGTCGTCATCGGACTCTGCGGTCTACAGGAAATCTTCTCGTCGAGTCTCCTTGGTGCCGTCTCCTTCTTACTGGGCTCTCGTATATAGAGACCATCTGGAGGCCCTATTTCTTACCCTTTCATGGACTCGTTCTGGTTTCCGCCCTAGCGCTCCAGACCTAGATCCCCGATTCGGCTCGCGCCCTAACCCGCACCGATCGCGATCAGGAGGGCCTCGTACTTCTCGTGGCAGTCCTCGCACTTACGCAAATGATCATGTACCAGCGGCATCGCCGTTGCAGAATCCGATCCGGAGAACTCTATCTCTGCGAAACGGTCCATCTGCTCAAAGCACTCGTCGCAACCGATCTCACGCTCGCGCGTCTCGGCCAGGGCTCGCATCAGTTTGTCGAGGTCACCTCGATCCAACATTGCAAATCTCCTGTTCCACTTCTGATGTCCTAGACTCGCTACTCGCTCGAGGTCTTACCCTGTGTCGAAGGCTGCCAGCACCTCCTGTGGAGGGAGTCCCACGGCCTCCATGCGCAGCTTCAGCTTCTTGCGGGCGTCGTGCAGCAGCTTGTAGAGAGCATTCTGATTGGTGCCCATACGCCTCGCTACCTCGGCTATGGGCATCCCCTCCAGTATCACCGCTACTACAGCCTCGCGCTGTCTATCCGTCAGTTCTTTGTCTATGATGCCGCGCACCTCAGCGAGCACTATGTTCTGGAACGCCACCTGTTCGGGGGTCAGCTGAAGATCCGCCAACCCACGGCCTGTCCCTTGGTGTCCGGCCAACAGTTCCTGCAAAGAAACGTCGCGCCAGCGCCTGCGCTTGAGCTCGGTGAGGGCCACGTTCATGGCGATCTTCTTCGCCCAGGTGGTGAAATGACTCTCCCCCCGGAAAGAGTCCAGGTTGTTGGTTATCTTGAGCAATGCCTCTTGGGCGAAGTCTTCGATGTTCGCACCAGCACGACCGCCCAGAGCTGCTCTCAACCCCCGCACAAGCAGATCGTAGAGGTCTGCAAGCGCCTCGTTCGGGTTGGGTCCCCGCAACTCGGCGAGCCACTGTGCGTTTGTACGTTCTCGCATCTGAATCTGATACTATCCCGCATCCTCGTCCACCGTGTTATTGCAGAGACTGCTCTACTTCTGCCAACGGTACTGTCTTGCCGCCGGACTCACCTCGGTCACGCTACATTTCTCCTGCAAAATGATTCCTTTCCTCATCGTGTACCGTATTCCGCTCGCGGTGGTATCAGAGTGGTCTCAGGAGTCCGTAGATTACGAGTTGTCGGTTACGATGCAAACCAGATGCTAGAGAGTCTCCAGTCGCATCTCGCTCCGGCGTCAGCTCGCCGCGAGCCCGGCCACCGTCTTCGGCACGCCCTCCCACGACCCGATGGGCTCGAGCGCACCGTCCGCGTCTACCGACCAGCCGTAGATGCGGCCACTGTCGGC
>DASTKM010000286.1:0-5828 GCA_035715885.1 Rubrobacter sp. | reverse complement strand
ATCTGCTCGCTCTCGAAACCGGTCCTGCGACGCCGAAGGTGGACGTAAGGGCCGCGGTGTTCAGGGAAGAGCGGATCCTGCTCGTCAAGGAACCGGGCGAAGGTGGTTGGTCCTTGCCAGGAGGCTGGGCGGACGTGGGTGAATCTCCGTCAGAAGCCGCGGTCCGCGAGACCCTGGAAGAGTCGGGCTACAGGGTGCGGCCCGTCAGGTTGCTTGCAGCCTACGACCGCGACAGGCAGGGCCACCCGCCCATCCCCTACCACGTCTACAAGCTTGTGTTCTTGTGCGAGATCTTGGACGAGGTGCCTTCATCCAACGTGGATACCGACGAAGTGCGCTTCTTCGGTGACAATGAGCTTCCTGAGCTCTCGATCACCCGCGTTACCCCAGCCCAGGTCTCACGCTTCTTCGAGCAGCACCGCGACCCTGGCCTTCCCACCTACTTCGACTAGGGGCGGCTCCGTCTAGTTCGGGCCAACCCGGAGGACTGCCTTCCCGGTGTAACCCCGCTCTATGAGCCGCCTGGCGATCTCCCCCACCTCCGTCCAGGGCGCCTGCACCTCGATGCGCGGTTTCAGCCTTCCATCCGCAACCATTCGCGCCAGCCTGCCGAGACCACCCGAGGCCGGCCGCGCCCGCACTTCGTGGAACAGGATGAAGCCGTAGAGCCTCGCCCCGCCCGTCAGGTAGAACGTCCTGGTGTCGAACTCTACCTCCGCCGAAGCTGATGCCCCGAAGCTTACGCAGGTCCCGCCCGGCACCAGCATCGAGAGCGCGTTCCCAAGCACCTCCCCGCCGACCGATTCGAGGACCAGATCGTAAGGACCCCGCTCCCTGGCCGCCGCACCGCTCTCGTCCACGACGACCTCGTGGGCGCCGATCTCCTCCACCAAGCCCGCGTGCTCCTCCCGGCGCACGAGCCCGACCACCCGCGCCCCGGCCGCTCGGGCGAGCTGCAACCCGAACTGCCCGGCCCCGCCAGAGGCGCCCGTTACCAGCACGGACCTCCCGAGCAGGTTGCCGCCCTCCTCCAGCGCGTATAGGGCCGTGAGGCCAGCGACTGGCAACGTCGAAGCTTCCTCGAACGAAACGCCCTCTGGCAGCGCGGCCACCGAGTCGGTCGGCACGGCAACGAGCTCGGCCCACGCTTCGGAAGGGAGGAAGCCAACTACCCTAGAGCCCTCCGGCGGGCCCGATTCGTCCGCGGCAGCGCGTTCGACGGTGCCTGCCAGATCCCAGCCGGGTCGGAACCCTGGCTCGCTCGACTCGGCCCGGCGCACCTCGCCCCGGTTGAGCGAGACGGCCGCCACGCGCACCAGGGCCTCCGATAGCGTTGGAGACGGCTCCTCCACGTCCGCCAGCGCGAGGCGGTTCGGGGCGCCGGGGTCGACGACTACAGCCTTGATCTTGCTCATAGGTGCTCCCTTTCCGTTCGTTGGCCGCGCCTTGCGAAGCGAGACCGGCTTCCCACTGCACCGATCAGGCCGCTCCAGGTATGCTATAGATCGGTGAGCCAGGCTGCTGTTTGCAGTCACCTTCTCCTAAGGGGAGGCTTTACTTCGCGGGCTGCAGAGACTATACATTCCCCGTGTCCGAGAGAGAGAAAAGGCGGGTCCGGTGGCGAGAGGGCGGCCGGGAGGGTGGGGTGCGCGAGAGGCTGCGCGACCGGCCCCGCCTGCGCCCGAAGGTCTACGGCTATCTCACAGAGGAGAAGGAGACCCTCGGGCAGGGTTTCGCGGCGCTGTTTCTCTCCTCGGCGGGGGAGCTTATCGCCGGCATCATGCTCGCAGGCATCTCAGGCACGCTCGACGAGCTCGTCGGTCTCGCAGTTCTGATCCCCGCGGCCATAGGGATGCGCGGCGCCATTTTCGGGGCTATGGGAAGCAGGCTCTCGACCTCCATCCAGACCGGCCTGTTCAGGTTCGACCTCAGGCGCGGCGTGCTCGCCGAGAACGTACAGGCCGCGGCCGTCCTCTCGCTCGTCTCCGGTGTGTTCCTCGCTTTCCTGGCGCGAATCCTGTGCGGCATCCTCGGCGTCAGGACCGAGCTCTCGGTCATCGATTACGTCATCATTTCGACCGCGGGCGGGATCATCGCTGGCGTGCTGCTGCTTGGGATCACGGTCTTCGTCGCCCGCCTCACGGTCGCCCGCGGCTGGGATATGGATAACATCGCAGCCCCGATGCTCACCGCGGCCGGCGACATACTAACGCTCCCCTCTCTTGTAGTGGCCACCTATCTCATCGGCATCCCTGTCTTCTCCCTGGTACTCGGCGTTGCGCTGGTCCTGGCGGCGGGCGTGGCGGCGTACCTGGGCCTGAGAGTAGGCGTCGAGAACCTGAGGCGCATCGTGGCCGAATCGTTCCCCATCCTGGCCATGACGGGGACCGTGACCATCCTAGTCGGCGTGGCTTTGCAGGATCGGGAGGAGCAGTTCACTACGCTCCTTGCCCTGAGCATACTTCTGCCCGCGTTCTTGCAGGAGGGCGGCGCCCTGGGTGGCATCCTCTCCAGCCGCCTCTCCTCCAAGATCCACCTCGGCCTCATAGCGCCGCGCGGGGTACCGCAGTTCGCGGCCTTGCGAGACTTCACGCTCACCTACATCTTCGCCGCCGGAGTCTACGTGTTCATCGGGGGAGCCTCGCACCTCATAGCCGTGGCGCTCTTTGAAGAGGGGGCTAGTCCTGGCTTTCTGGCAATGATCGGGGTCAGCGCCCTTGCTGGCCTGATCGCCACCACGGCGGCGGTACTCGCAGCATATTACGGCTCGACCCTCAGCTACAGGCTCGGGTTGGACCCAGACACTTACGGCATCCCGATTATCACGGCGGCAGTGGACCTGCTCGGCTTTATGAGCCTTATAATAGCCCTTATCGTTTTCGGATTGGCGGGGTAAGAGATGCGCGAGACGCGACCACGGAACGTGAAGGAGATGCTCGTCGAGGCGAAGAACACCTCGGAGCTTATGGTCGACCTCTCCTACGCGGCGATCTTCTACAACTCCGAAGACCTCTCGGAAGAGGTGTCCCACCTGGAGGAGCGTCTCAACGACCTGGTCTTCGACATGCGCACCCTGGCCATCCTGGCCGCGAGGAGTCCCGCCGACGCGGAACAGATGGCGGGAATCCTCCAGGTCGTCCAGGACATAGAGAAGATCGGCAACGCCGCCGTCGACATAGCCAAGATCGTAGTCAAGCGTCTTGGGATCCCGCCCGAGCTCTTGCATGACATCCCAGAGGCCGAAGAGATACCCTCCCGCGTCAGGGTGCACGTTGACAGCGCCCTGGACGGCCGCTCTCTGGGCGACGTCGACCTGCCCGTGGAGACGGGGATGCGGCCTATCGCCATCCGCTCCGAGGACGACTGGGACTTCGACCCCGAACCCGAGGATGTACTGAGGGCCGGCGATGTCCTCTTCTTGCAAGGCCCGCCAGAGGGTGTCGCCGAGGTCAGGGAGCTCGCCGGCGCCCCTCCGCTCGGAGACGCCCCTGAGACCGAGCCGCCCCCAGGCGAACTCTCGGAGATCGACCGCGCGGTGGACATCTTGATAGAGATGAAGAACTTCTCAGAGGTGGCCGTCGGGCTCGCCTACTCGGCCCTGCTCTACGGCGACGCGGGGCTCGCCCGCGAGGTGGTCGCCATCGAGGACGAGATGGACGAGATGCGCTACCGGCTGGAGCGCTGGGTCCTTCTCGCCGCACCCCGTGTGGAGGACTCCTCGCGCCTCAGGGGCCTCCTTCACCTCGCCACCGCCTCGGAGACCATCGCAGACTGCGCCATGGAGATGGTCTGGATCGTCGAGAAAGGCGAGGAGGTCCATCCTGTACTCTCCGCGGCCATCGGCGAGTCGGACGAAATCGTTCTGAAGCTCACCGTCTCCCCAGGGTCGCCGGCCGACGGCAAGACGCTTGGCTCCCTCAAGATCGAGACCGAGACCGGCATGTACGCCCTCGCAGTGAACCGGGGCGGACGCTGGACCTACAGGCCCCGCGACACCTACAGGCTGCAGGGCGGCGACTCGCTGCTCGTTACGGGCGCCCATGAAGGCCTCGAACCTCTCGCCGAGCTCTTCGGCCAGGAGCTGGAGGATTCCCCGTAATCCGGGAAGGCTCCCCAGAAGTACCGCACCGTCCGGGGCCTGGCGCCGCCGGCAACAGGCATGCGCCTGCTCGCCCCGCAAGCGACGGAGAGACCCTCGTGAAGCGTAAGGCATTGCTGGTGGGGCTCATGCTGTTGCTGCTGTGTACTCTGGGCTTCGCGCGGGGCTCCCAGATGGACGAGTCGGAGGTGCTGGAGCAGGCCGGCTTTATCCCGACGCTGGAGGAATACTATTCCAAACCGACTGTCGAGACTACTGCGGACTACGAAGGGAGCAAGGACCTCTGGCGGGTTGTACTTACGGAGCAGACTTCAGGGAAGGAGGTCGCCCGTTTCAAGGTCGCCGACGATTCCGGAGAGGTGAGCGGGGTCGAGGTCTCGCCGAGAGCGGATCAGATCAAATACCCCAGCCTCTCGGAAGATAAGGCGATCAAGCTCGCCGCAGCGAGCCCCGAGGTCAGGGAGGAGTTCGCAAGGCACGGACCTCACAGTGCACAAGCCAAGTACGAGGATGGCGCGTGGACGGTCCGCTTCTACGTCGACGAGAGGGGGGCCGTCGGCGGCAGGCCGACGGAGAAGGGCAAGGAGATCGCCACCGTCGGGGTGGACGACAAGACCTGGGTCCTCGACTACGTTTACACGGGGGATCAAGTGGGGTGGAACCTGGCCCGCGGCGTACGCGGCGCCTACGGCAAGCAGGCCAACTACTGGTGGGTCTGGTTACCACTGGCGCTAGCCTTCGCCGCTGCTTTCTGGCGCACGGACAGGCTGTTAGCCATACGAAACCTGGATATCGTGGCGCTACTCGGGTTCCTCGTCTCGCACGGCTTCTTCAGGGAGGGGGTAGTCCTGGAAGCCGTTGTCCTGTGGTACCCGCCGCTCGTCTACCTCCTCATCAGGACTCTTCTCATGGGTTTCGGTATAGGCGAGAGGGTCGAGAAGACGAGCGACCTCCCGATGTGGCTCCTGATGGTGCTCGCCTGTCTTGCCGGTGGCCTCGTCCTCGGCCTCAACGTCGACTCCCGCGTCATAGACGTAGGCTACGCCGGCGTCGTCGGCGCCGACCGTATCCTGGAAGGCACAGTACCCTACGGCACCATGCCCTCAGACGTGGGAACAGGAGACACCTACGGCCCTCTGAACTACCTGCTCTATGTGCCCTTCGTCCTCATGTTCGGGTTCTCCGGAGAGTGGGACTTCCTCCCCGCAGCCCACGCCCTCACTCTGTTCTCCTTCGTCGCGGGGGCGATGGCGCTTTTCATCACGGGCTACAGGCTCTCGGGCAAGGAAGGGGCTGCCGCCCTCGTCTTCGCCTGGACAGCCTTCCCCTACACCGTTTACGCTACCAACAACAATACCAACGACATCATCGTCGCTGCCGTCTCGGCGATAGGGCTCGCGGCGGCGGCCTCGCCGATTGCTCGGGGGGCGAGCATCGCGGCCGGCTTCGCCATCAAGCTCTATCCGCTCGTCCTGGGACCCTTGTGGATGATGTACGAAGGTCGCAAGCGCAAGCCCATCATAGATTTCGTACTCGGCGGGGCCGGGGTCGTACTGGTCACGTTCTGGGTCATCCTGCTCGACGGGCATCCCATCGAGGCGGCGAGGCTCTTCTACGATAGGACCCTCGCCTTCCAAGGCGACAGGATCAGCCCGTGGTCCCTGTTCAGCCAGGTCCCTCAGCTCGCGTTTCTGCAACGACCGTTGATGGCGCTCGCCATCTTCCTCTC
>DASTKM010000285.1:0-5978 GCA_035715885.1 Rubrobacter sp. | reverse complement strand
TGATGCCTGACCGTATCGAGGCGGGTACTTTCTTGATGGCCACGGCTGCGACCGGCGGGGACGTCACGGTAACGAACGCCCTCCCCGAGCACCTGAAGATGGAGCTCGAGAAGCTGCGGGAGATGGGGGTGGAGGTAATCGCCACCCCGGGCTCCCCTGGCATCAGGGTGAGGGTCGAAGATACTACGTCGCTCTGCGGGGTAGACGTCGCAACACTGCCCTTCCCGGGCTTCGCGACCGACCTTCAGGCCCAGATGATGGTCTTGCTCACCCAGGCTTCGGGTGCCGGCATCATCACGGAGAACGTGTACGAGAACAGGCTTCAGGTGGCCGAGGAGTTGAACCGCCTCGACGCAGGCATTGACCTTTTCGGTGGCCACAGGGCGCTCATCCGCGGACCGCGCCGGCTCTCGGGGACTATCGTGCAGGCGCCCGACCTGCGGGGTGGCGCTGCGCTGGTGATGGCAGGCTTGGTCTCCGAGGGTACTACCGTCGTGGACGGCGCCACGCACATCCTTCGGGGCTACGAGGACTTCGAGGAGAAGCTCACCACCCTCGGTGCGACCGTCGCCTTCGAAGCAGGAGCCCCGATCCCCCGCTAGAATCGGCCCTCGCTTATCGGCACTTCAGCACGGCGGCTCCGCCGCCTTGTCAGCACGCTTCGGGCCTAAAGGCCCTCGCTCTCAGCATTTCAGCTTCTTCCGCTCCGGCCCCGCCCGACCGCGCATGAGGCACCGCTGCCTGCGGCGGTCGGGTACTACGCTCGTGGCGTGGCTTCGGAACGACTTGCTGACTTGCTGAATATTCGCCTGCAAGGCGGCGTGCTGAAATATAGACTGCTCTTGTTGGCGTCCGAAGAGCGGAGGAGAATCTGGCGGTAGTAACCGAGAATACCGAGGTCCTTGCGCTTACCCGCCAGCTCGTGCGCTACAGATCTTACACGCCGGGCGCGGCGCAGTCTGCGATGGACTTTATCAATGGCTGGTTCGGGGCGCGCGGGCTGGAGACGGCGCGCTATACGGGCGCTGGGCCCCGCGGTGACCAGTCGGCTCTCGTGGTGCGGGTGGGGGCAGGAGATCCAAGGATACTCCTGCACGGCCACGTTGACGTGGTGCCTGGTGAGGAGTCGCAGTTCGAGCCGCGCGAGGAGGGAGATGAGCTCTACGGTCGTGGCGTCTACGACATGAAAGGCGCCCTCGCCGCCCTCATGTACGCCATCGAGGACCTGCACAAGCTGGGGTGTGAAGCCACGGTCGAGCTCCTCGTCGTCCCCGACGAAGAGGGTGAGCACGGCGCGAAAACGGGCGCTGAGGTCTTGATCTCCAACGGCCACGTTGGGGACTTCCTGATCACGGGCGAGCCGACGGACTTCCATATCGGTACCCAGGCGAAGGGCGTGCTAGACGTTCGTGTTACGCTGGGGGGTAAGAGCGCCCACGGCTCACAGCCCTGGCTGGGTAAGAACGCCGTGCTCCTCGCCTACGAGCATTACCGAAGGGTCGCCGACCTGCCCTTCACAGAACAGAGGAGTGAGTTCTTCCCTTATCCGAGCGTGAACCTCGCGCGCATCATCGGAGGCGACGTCCTCAACCGCGTACCGGACCGCTGCACCTACGACCTCGACATACGCTTCCTCCCTAACCAGGACCCTGAGGAGATCGTGCGCCAGCTACGCTCGGTGGACCTCCCTGCCGATGTCGAGGTCCTGTTCTACCGCGAACCCACTTACGTGTCGCGCCAAAACCCCTACGTGAAGGTGCTCCGCGAGGTCTCGGCGCGCCACTTCCGCGGCAACCCTGTCGGCGTGGGCCGCCACGGCGCGAGCGACGTCGTCTACTTCCAGAGGGTTGGGGTGCCTGGTGTCGAGTTCGGTCCGGTCGGCGGGGGACATCACGGTCCGAACGAGTATGTGGTGACCTCGTCTCTGGAGACGTACAGGCAGATGATCGTCCAGTTCGTCCAGATCGTCGGCCGCAACGGCAAGGTACCCTGATGCAGGGAACCTGGAACCTCAGGAGGCGTCTCGCGCTCTCGGGAGGTGAGATCGCATACGAGGTACTCGGCTACGGGCCACCCCTGATCCTGGTCCACGGGACGCCGAGCCGTTCCTACATCTGGCGCGACGTGGCTTTGAGGCTGGCGGACAGGTTCACGGTCTACGTCTTCGACCTGCTCGGGTTCGGCCAGTCGGAGCGCGCAGAAGGACTAGACGTCTCTATCTCGGGCCAGTCACGAGTGCTCGCCGAGTTGGTAAAGACCTGGGAGCTCGAGGCGCCCTCGGTAGCCGGCCACGATATAGGGGGCGCGATCGCCCTGCGCACCCACCTGCTCGAAGGCGTGTCTTTCGGGTGCATCGCCCTGGTCGACAGCGTCGTCCTCCGTCCGTGGATAACACCCGCGACCAGGCACGTAAAGGCGCACCTGGACGTCTACGGAACCATGCCCGCCAGAGTCTTCGAGGCCATCGTCGCCTCGCACCTGGGCACGGCGACGTACAGGCCGCTGGACCAACACGCCTTCGCGACCTACCTCGAAGGGTGGAGGGGAGAATCTGGACAGAGGCTCTATCTCCTGAAAGATGCCCAGCTCGACGAGGAAGACACCGCAGAGTTCGAGCCTCTCCTCTCTTCCATCGGCATTCCCGTCAGCATCATCTGGGGCGAGCAAGACGCATGGCTCGATCCCGCGCTCGCCGAACGTCTGCACGAACTAATCCCAGGCTCCGACCTCCTCGTGTTGCCGGAGACAGGGCACTTCGCCATGGAAGATAGCCCGCAAGTAGTCGCGGCGGCGCTCTTCGAGTTCTTCAGCCGGTGTAACGAATAGCGCTCTGGCCCTCCGTTGCAGGCGCCCTCACTGTCTCTTACCTGCCTGTCTTGGTCTCGGCCTCTTGAAAAGGTTCGGCTTCCCCTCGGGGCGGCGCGCCGCCGACTTTGCTCGCTTCGGCCTCGGCTTCGGCATCCTCCTGGGATACTGCGCCTCCGGCGATGGCGACGATGTCGTTCTCTATGGAGGAGATCTCTCCTCCCATGCTCGCCCAGACCCCGATAGAGAAGCCCTCGTCCACCGGCTCGCCTATCTTCTGCTCGTACTCTACTTCCTCGCCCTCGGCGACGAGCGGGGTGGCCGGCTTCAACAGACCACCACCCAGGGGAATGTGCACGCCCGAGACCTCCCCGACCAGTGAGACTATGCCCTCCTCGGGAGGAGGGGTCTTTATGTCGGCGTACTCCTTGCCTTGCCTGTCCTTGGCGATGACGAAGAGGGCGTTCGTCATTCGCCGCACGTAGCCGTCGCCGTTGCCTATCTCCTCGATAGCCATATCGTGCAGGTAAGGCCCGCCGTCCAGTAGCGAGAGGTGGCCAGAGTTCTCGACGTCTAGCCCGGCTATATCGAGGATCTCCGCGAAAGAGGCCCCTATCGGCGCCTCGTAGACGTTCAGGTCTATCTCCTCGCCGTACACGGTGAAGAACGTTGTGGTGGTCGGCTTGGCCAGAAAGAGCGCATTGTAGACGTTGAGCAGGGTCTCCGAGTTGTTGACGACGATGCCGACGTCCGGTGGCATTCCAGGACGCCTTTTCCCGTCGGGCGTATCCAGGAACAGGGGCACCTTTGTATCGGTGGAGTGTTTGATAAGGGTTTTCTCCTCGCCCAGGGCATAGGTATCAGGCACGTAACGCATATCGTAGAGGCCGTCGGCTGCGTGCTCCTGGTAAGCGGCGAACCACTCCCTGTCCTTCTCGTGAACGCCCATGGAGATCTGCTCGAGCCCGAAGATCGCCCTCATGGCTTCGAAAAGCTGGAGGAACTCCTCGAGATAGTCTCGCTGTACCAGCTTGTCCCCCCAGTAGCCGGGCTCGCTCTCGGTCGCGTTGACAATCAGGTGCGGCTGGGGCTTCATGTATTTGAAGTAAGTCGGGAACCCACCGCCGCCGGCGCCTACTATCCCCGCCTGGCGCATGATCTCCACGGCCTCTTCGACGCTCAATTTCTTTACTTCTTCGAGGCTTCGCTGCTTCATCTCGGCCATGATCCATCGCTCCCTAAAGAGCCTAGTTGGCTCCCCAGCCCGGCGCAATCCTCGAGTAGTCGTACTCGGCGGCCTTGGTGGCGTAGTGTTGCATCTCCTCGGGAACCTCGTCGCCAGGGTAGATGGCCTCCACCGGGCACTCTGGCAGGCACATGGAGCAGTCGATGCACTCGGCGGGGTTTATCAGGTAGTGGTCCCCGCCGTCATAGATGCAGTCCACCGGGCACGCCCCTACACAAGCGGTGTTTTTCGTGCCTATGCACGCTTCGGTTATAACGTAGGCCACTACCGCTCCTTCTCTCACGACCATCCCTACCTTCCGCCGCCGTTAGCCTTTGCAGGTAGGAACGTCTGTTATTAACGTCTCCCAGAGCAAGCCTCTGAAGAGCGACCCTACAAGAGCCAGCTGTTTAGGAACAAATGTTCCTAAGACTCTCGAAAATTAGTCTAACCGATCAGGAAACGTTCAACAAGACGCACCGACCACTGCCTGCACCCGGCGGCGTACGCTCCCGGCGAGGGAGGACGTTTTGATCCCGTGAACCGGCGGGATGGAGGGGGCGCTCATTACTACGTTTGTCCCGCAGGCTCTGATCTTACAGCCGAAGGAGCATGTAGCTCCTTGAAAGCTGCGTGTAGCAAGGTTATATTTCGCTTAGTTCTTTTCGAAGAGAGGCCCTGCTTTGGTGGCGTTGGCTCTGTTACAAGGGACGCAGGAGATCAGTTACGGCGTACTCTACGTGTACGTGGGCTTGTCCATCTTGCTGGTCGTGGGTTTCGTGGCGTCGGTCCTGGTCCTGGCGCGGCTCATAGCGCCGAGCCGCAGGAGCTCGCGGGAGAAGGGCAGAGTGTACGAGACCGGCGAGGCGCGTGTTACTGACCCGTGGCACCCTTTTCCGGTCAGGTACTACGTCTTCGCGCTCCTTTTCCTGATCTTCGACGTCGAGGCGGCGTTCCTATTTCCGTGGGCCGTGATCTACCGGAGTCTCGGCCTGTACGGCTTTGTGGAGATGGTTATTTTCGTACTCATTTTGGGAGTGGGACTCGCCTACGCCTGGAAGAAGGGAGCGCTCGAATGGGTGTGATACAGCAATTCAACGAGCCGAACTTTATAACGACGAGCACAGACAAGGTCTTCAACTGGGCCAGGAAGAACTCTCTTTGGCCCCTGCAGTTCGGCCTGGCGTGTTGCGCGATCGAGATGATGGCCACCGGCATGGCCCACAACGACCTCGACCGCTTCGGGGCCGGTTTCTTCCCCGCCACGCCCCGGCAGTCAGACCTCATGATCGTCTCAGGCACCGTCTCCACCAAGATGGCCGAGCGAATGACGCGTCTCTACGAGCAGATGCCCGAGCCCAAGTGGGTCATCGCGATGGGCGCATGCGCCATCTCGGGTGGTCCGTTCCTGGACGGGTACTCCGTGCTCATGGGGGCTGACAGGGTCATCCCTGTGGACGTCTACGTGCCCGGGTGTCCGCCGCGGCCGGAGGCCCTCATCTTCGGGGTCATGACGCTGCAGAAGAAGATCGAACGCGACAAGCAGGTCGGCTACGAGAAGCCGCGCTCGGCGCTGGTGACCGAAGAAGGCGAGTTCCTGGAGTACCTCCCCGAGCGGGAGTACACCGACATCGCGGAGGGCAAGGCGGAGCGCTTCGAGGGCATAAAGCCGTTGAAGCGCACCTATGTCTTCGAACGCGAGGGTATGCCGCCCGCCGCCATGACCGACGTAGGCTGGGTCCCGGAGAAGGAGCACGCCGAGCAAGGCGGCGGACAAGAAGAACCTGCGAGCCCAAAGGGAGCCGCAGACTACTCCCCCAAGAAGCTCCGCGAGTCGAAGGGCGAGGGCTAAGAGATGGACGTAACACTGCCCCAGGGCGAACTGGAAGAAAGGCCGCGGCGCTACCTCGATGGTTTTCAGAGCAGGCACGGGCTGGATGAGGCGGAG
>DASTKM010000284.1:0-3288 GCA_035715885.1 Rubrobacter sp. | reverse complement strand
TACGTCGGGGCGGCAGCGACCAAGTCGGTCATTCTCGGCTTGATCATCCTGGCCACGGCGGGCCTGTTCGTGCCTCTGGAGGTCGCGCACCCGCTCTTGATGGTCTTGTTCCTCGTGCTCACGGCCTTCACCTTCAGCCTCTTCGGCTTCATCCTCGGCATCTGGGCCGAGGGCTTCGAGAAGTTGCAACTCGTGCCGTTCCTTATCATTACGCCCCTGATCTTTCTCGGCGGCAGCTTCTACTCCGTAGATATGTTGCCGCCTTTCTGGCAGACGGTCACCCTCTTCAATCCTGTGGTCTACCTTATCAGCTGTTTCCGGTGGAGCTTCTACGGGACCGCAGACGTAAGCGTGGGCTTGAGCCTGGCCATGACGATCCTATTCCTGATCTTGTGCCTGACAGCGGTGTGGTGGATCTTCAAGACAGGCTACCGGCTCAAGGCGTAGTCCCCCTAAGTGTCCCGAGGCAGTATGAAATCAGGCACGTCGGACGAAACAGGGGTAGAGTGAGTAACACTCGGGCACACGGATAGAGGAGGCTGGTGATGGGCGAGCACCGCGGGTCCCCCATAGAGCGGATACTGCACAGGATCGAGGAGCGCCTGGAAGATTGGCGCAAGCGGGAGGCCGCCCTCCAGGCCGAGGCCGACGCGAGCCGGAGCCGGCTGTGGGCCGAAGCGGCCGAGCGGGAGCGGCTGCTGGCCGAAGCCGTAGGGGCAGAAGAGGCGCGACGCGAGTCAATAGAGGAGCTCACCAAGCACCATCGGGTGGTCTTCGTTCTGCACCGCACGGAGGTGGAGGAGACGCTCCAGGACTTCGTCCGCGAGGGCGATCGGCTCGTGAGCGTGGTACCCCGCAGGGGGGGCGAGACGATAAGTGAGGGTCTCAAGGGCTCGTGGCTGGTCTTCGAGTCCTCCGACTGAGAAGGGCCAAGGCGTAACGCGGAAGAGCCGAGCTATGTCCGAACGTGGAGTCGCGCCCTACGGTTCCTGGAAGTCTCCGATCTCCTCTGACTTGATCGTCAGGGGCGTAGTGGGACTGGCGGAAGTGGTGATCGATGGTAGGGATGTGTACTGGCTAGAGAGCCGGCCCGGCGAGGGCGGGCGCAACGTCGTCGTGCTCCTGACGCCGGACCGACGAACCGAGGACGTTACGCCGCAGCCTTTCAACGCGCGCACGCGGGTACACGAATACGGTGGCGGCGGTTTTACAGTCGACGGAGGCATGGTCTACTTCTCGAACTTCGCCGACCAGAGGATCTACTATCGGGCCCCTGGCGGCGAGCCGGCGCCGCTCACGCCGGAGACCGGCAGACGATACGCGGACATGGTGGTGGATCGGGAGCGCCGACGCCTGATCGCCATAAGGGAGGACCACGCCGGGAACGGACCCGTAAACGAGATAGTCGGGATAGACCTCGAAAGCGGAGAGGAGTACGAGCTCGTCTCGGGCAACGAGTTCTACTCCTCGCCTCGCCTGAGCCCCGATGGCCGGCGTATCGTGTGGCTGACGTGGAACCATCCGAACATGCCCTGGGACGGAACGGAGCTAATGGGCTGCGATCTCGGCGCCGACGGGTTCCCTGAGAATGTAGAGCAGATCGCCGGCGGCCAGGACGAATCCATCTTCCAGCCAGAGTGGTCCCCCGAAGGCACGCTCCACTTCGTCTCTGACAAAACGGGCTGGTGGAACCTCTACCGCTGGCGTGAGGGACGTGACGAGCCGCTCTGCGAGAGGGAGGCGGAGTTCGGTCTGCCGCAGTGGGTCTTCGGGATGTCTACCTACGCCTTCGTCTCCCCGGGACGCATCGTCTGCACGTACACGGAGAGCGGGAGCTCGTACCTGGCCGTCCTCGACACGGAGAGCGGAGAGCTCGAGCCGTTGGAGACGCCGTACTCGAGCATCGCATACGTGCGTGCTGATGTAGCAGCCGGCATAGTCTTCCGCGGCAGCTCGCCCACGGAGGCAGCATGCATAGTGAGGTTGGACCCTTCTACCGGGCTGCACGAGGTCCTGCGACGCTCGGGCGACCTAGAGATAGACCCTGGCTACCTCTCCGTCCCCGAGCCCGTCGAGTATCCTACGGAGGACGGCCGGACAGCGCACGCTTTCTTCTACCCGCCGAAGAACAGGGATTTCGCGGCACCGGATGGCGAGCTCCCCCCGCTCCTCGTTATGAGCCACGGGGGTCCGACCGCGGCGTCGAATACGGCCCTTGATCCGAGGATCCAATACTGGACCAGCCGCGGCATTGCCGTGCTCGACGTGAACTACGGCGGGAGCACGGGCTACGGGCGGGAATACCGTCGTCACCTCGAAGGTGCGTGGGGTATCGTCGACGTCGACGACTGCGCCAACGTAGCAATTTACCTGGCCGAGCGTGGCCTGGTTGACGGCGAACGGCTGATGATCACTGGCGGTAGCGCAGGCGGTTACACGACGCTCTGCGCGCTCGCTTTCAGGGATACGTTCGCCGCCGGCGCGAGCCACTTCGGAGTCAGCGACGTGGAGGCCCTGGCCAGGGAGACCCACAAGTTCGAGTCGCGCTACCTCGACAGCCTGATCGGGCCCTACCCCGGGCGGGCTGACCTCTACGTGGAGCGCTCGCCGATCCACTCCACCGGACACCTCTCCTGCCCGGTGATCTTCTTCCAGGGCCTCGAAGATGAGGTGGTGCCCAAAGAGCAGGCCGAGAAGATGTTCGCCGCCCTCAGAGAGAAGGGGCTCCCTGTCTCCTACGTACCCTTCGAGGGCGAGCAACATGGCTTCAGGCAGGCCGAGAACATCAAACGGGCCCTGGACGGCGAGCTGTATTTCTACTCGCGGGTCTTGGGCTTCGAGCTCGCTGATTCGGTCGAGCCAGTACCGATAGAGAACCTCTGAGAGGAGAGAGCGATGGGTGAATGGCGCGATGAGTGGCGGGAGGCGAACAGGGCCAATTGGGACGAGCGTGTTCCTATCCACGTCTCGGGAGAGTTCTACGACGTGGCATCTTTCAAGCGCGGCCAGGAGCGCCTGCAACCCTTCGAGATAGACGAGGTCGGCGACGTGAGCGGCAAGGAGTTGCTGCACCTCCAGTGCCACTTCGGGATCGACACCCTGAGCTGGGCCCGCCGCGGCGCCCGCGTTACGGGCCTGGACTTCTCGGCCCCAGCCGTAGAGGCGGCCCGCGGGCTGGCCTCGGATATGGGGCTGGAAGCCACGTTCGTGCACTCGGACGTCTACGATGCCGTGGACGCCACGGGTGGCCTCTCTTTCGACATCGTGTATACGGGCCGAGGCGCGATC
>DASTKM010000283.1:0-5443 GCA_035715885.1 Rubrobacter sp. | reverse complement strand
GAGAACCTGTAGCCCGCCTCGAAATTCCCACGGTCGGGTCGGGCCTTGAGGCCCCCACCACTGGGTCGCAGACAGGCTCGAACCCTGATCCTCGGGCCGCCTCCGAGGTGGCCAAAGGCGCCACCCGCGTCGAGATGGAACTCACCGAGGAGAAGACAGAGTCCCTGCGGAGCGAGCTCGGCCAGATAGCGCAGGCGTATCCCGCCACCTACGGTGTGGTTGTCCTTGACCCCTCCTCTGGCGAGAGGGTTGCGATGGACGCCGACCGGCGCTTCCTCGCGGCCAGCCTCAACAAGCTGCCCATCCTGATGACGCTCTACAGGGCGGCAGCCAGCGGCGTGGTGGACCTCGACGACAAGATCTCCATGCAGGCCTCCGACGTGCAGGCTTACGGCTCGGGTGTGCTCTACACCTACCCCGTTGGGCACACTATGACCCTGCGCGAGTGCGCCAGGTTCCTGATCAAAGAGAGCGATAACACGGCCTGGAAGATGCTCGACAGGTACCTGGGAAGGGATTACATCAAGGCCGAGTTGTACCGCGTGGGCGCGCGCTCGACGGAGTACTGGTTCCCCAACACCACGACCCCTGACGACGTCCTGCTCGTGCTTGAGAAGATCTCGGATCCTTCCTACACCACCCCCCACCTCTCGGCAGAGATGCTCGAGGTCATGACGAACACTTCCTTCGAAGAGCGCCTGCCCCAGCCTCTTCCCGAAGGGACGCTGGTCTCGCACAAGATCGGTTACTACGGAACTACTTTCGCCGAC
The DNA here is from genome assembly GCA_035715885.1 of Rubrobacter sp. Taxonomy (GTDB): domain Bacteria; phylum Actinomycetota; class Rubrobacteria; order Rubrobacterales; family Rubrobacteraceae; genus Rubrobacter_D. The sequence goes on along the minus strand of DASTKM010000283.1, from coordinate 4,673 downwards.
GCCGGAATCGTCTTCCCCGAAGGCGCGCGCGACGCCCGAGACGCCTATCTCATGGTCGTAATGGCCAGCGACACGAGTGAGTCGGCATCCCGCGTCGCCACACAGGAGATGTCACTCGCTACCTACCGCATCCTGTCCGAGCCCGCACAGACGGACGCTTCAGGCAGCAAGGAGGAAGGATCGTAGATGACGATGTCTCCGGCGCCAGGCCGGAAAGGGAGGCTGTCCCGATACATAGACTGACATGCAGGGCGATGTGCAGAGTTATCGACCTATCGCATATTCGGCAAGGAGCGAGAACGACGAGCTGAAATTCTGACTGGCTGAAATGCTGGAACAACGAGAGGGGGAATGTATTCATGAGGTGTATGCTGGTGGTAGTCTTCGTCGCCATCCTTCTTGCGGCCGCAGACCTCATCCGTGCAGACTCGCCCGCCGAGGCAGCGGGTGGAGGCTATGCCAGCAGGTGCGGAGGGGGTAAGATCTTCTTGTACGCCACAGAGGAGCGGCTTCTCACCTTGCACAACAACGCTCGTGAGAACCACGGCCTGAAGCCTTTCTGCGTGCATCCCGCCCTTCAGAAAGCCGCCCGTGCTCATTCCAAGGACATGATCCAATACGACTACTTCTCTCACGATACCAGGGGGAGGAACGAAGACCCGTGCACGCGCATCCGTCGCTTCGGTTACCGCTCGTCCTACTGCACAGAGAACATCGGATACAACGCTACTCCGGAAGGCGTGTTCCGCTCCTGGATGCGCAGTTCCATCCACCGCCCTAATATACTGGATGGGAGGTTCCACGAAATAGGCATAGGTGCCTGTACGGGCGACTACAGCGATTCCAAGACTACCATGTATACTACGGACTTTGCTGCCCCCGCTGAACAGAGGTCAGAATAGGCCCAATTATTAAGAAATTTTAAGATAATCGTAGAAGATATAGGCAACAGTGTTGACACTGTGGGCTAAAGGTGAAAAAATGCGGCCTGTAGAGGCTGATCTCGAATAGGAGGTAGATTTTTGAAGAAGGTAATGTTATTAGCGGCTATGCTTGCCATGGTGTTGGCCGCCGCTGTCCCGGCTTTGGCGCAGTCGGTTACACAGGTCGGCAGTGGCAATCAGGCTTGCGTTCAGACTGCCATACAGGCAGAGGTCGGCAAGGTACAGATAAGCCAGTACGGGGACAACGTCAACATCCAGAACATAGCCCAGGTGTGCAACGTCGGCGTGCCCGTGGTCGAGGAGGTCGTCGCCGCTGCTAGTCCGGCCGCCGCTCCGGCTGCCGTGCAGTATCAGTATCCTGCGGCCGCACAGTATCAGTACTCTGCCCCCGCCAGCCCCGCGGCTGAGCTTCCCCCTACGGGTGGTTCGTCGCTCATCGCGCTCGGTGCCGGTGTCCTGCTCGTAGCCGGTGGTCTACTGGCTCGCAGGATCGTCCGCTAAGCGACCGGACGAGGCCTAACCAGGCGGGCCCCTTCGGGGACCCGCTTTTTTCGTGCCGGCTTCGCCCGCCCGGCGGCTTGTATTCGGGGGATGTTGTGGATATCCTCATGAGCGGTGATCTTGCTTGAGCCGTGTGATCTTCAGACTCTCCGCGGGTTTTCTGGTGGGGGTATTGGCCCTACTGGCTGCGGTGCTCTACCTTTCGGATTACTACACTGCCGAGCAGCAGCGCCTGGCCGCTGCAGGGGACGTTAGGGGAGCGATGGAGGCGTCGCGGAAGGCTGTTCGCCTTGACCCCTTCGATACCGAAGCGCTCCAGGCGCAGTCCTTTCTATGGCGGCAGCAGCAAAAGCAAGGCAGGGCGGTCCTTGCTCTCAAGGAGGCGATAGAGCGGGATCCCAACAACTACCTGCCTTACCTGACGCTGGCCAATCTCCGGCTCGGTATGGGAGATCTGGACGCTGCGGCGAAGGGCTACCGTAATGTGCTCGAGCTCAACCCGAACGCAGTTTCGGCCAAAGGTTCTCTGGCTCAGACGCTGGTGAGACAGGGAAAGCTGCAGGAAGCCAAAGAGAAGTACGAGGCCCTCGAGGAAGAGAAGAACATCAGCTATCAGGACCGCTATGATCTTGGTAGGATCCAAGTACGAACCGGCGAGCCGCTTGAAGGCGTGAAGAATATAAGGCGTGCGAGGCGCCTGGCGGCCGCCGAACTGAAAAGGCCGCGTACACAGGCAGGAGATCGGCAGCTCTTGGTCTCTATGGACCTCGCTCTCGCCGATGCGTTCGTCGTTCAGGGTCGGTACGGGCAGGCGCGCAAGATTCTCGCGCAGAGCCCGTCCGAGCAGGCACCGGGCCTTCTGCAGTTACTGAACCTGGACCCCGCGGCCTATCGCGAGCAGGTCATCAACAGTGACATCTACTAGCGGCCGGGGCTGGCGGGACAAGGCGAGGGAAGATCCCTCGCTCTCTGAGATCCTCTACGTATTGCAGCGTCGGCGTTTGCTAATAGTCGGGGTCGTGCTGGTCCTTGCTGGCATAGCCCTGCTATTCGGGCTCTTCCGCGAGCCGGTATACACCGCCGAGGCGAAGGTGAGCGTCAGGCCGCAGGTGAAACTGGACGATGAGGCCATGCTTGCCTTCCTCGAAGAAGTGCGTGGCGCCGTCGTTACGCAGGAGATGTTGAGCGAGGTAAGGCGCCGGGCTGGCTGGGAGGCTGAGCCGAAGGCGTTCTCAGAACGGCTCGACCCGAGGACGGTCGCTGATTCGGACGGCGGGCCAGGGTTACAGATACGATTCCACGGCGACGATCCAGGGCAGGCGGCCCTGGCGGCGAATGCTTACGCTGAGTTATTCGTCGAGAGGGTCGAGGATCTTGGCGACAGGCCGCCCGCCGGCGGCGTACAAGTTGCGGAGGCTCTCGTAGAGCAGAAAGCCCTGCCGGGAGACTATAGACCTCGACCTCTGATCTACGCGGCCATCGCCGCAGGGGTAGGCTTGCTGATAGGGGGCGCCGCCGCTTTGATACTCGAGGGGCGGGCAAGCGGTTGGCGGGGCGTACGCGACGCCGAATTGACGCTGAGGGTGCCGGTGCTGGGGACCATACCGGACTACTCTTCGAAGAGAACCGAGGGTTGATGTGAGGCTCGGGGCCATAAGCGACGCGGGTGCCAGGGGGTTGCTCGACCCCGACTCACCAGTGAGGCGTTACTACGAGGAGCTTGCGGGCAACCTTCTGAGGATGAGGGGGACGGGTAGTGTCGTCGTCACCAGTCCCGAGCCTGGCACCGGGCGGACCAGCATCTGCTTCGGGCTCGGAGCTGCCCTGGCCGGCATGGGACGGCGGGCCGCCGTCGTGGACTGCAACCTCGAAAACTCGCAGTTGCACAGAATGCTCGGCGAACCGAACTTCGTCGGGCTTACCAGTGGTCTCGACGACAGTAAGTCCCTGGAGCACTTTGGGTATGAGGTCATCCCGGGATTTCTGGTCGTCCCGACCGGTCCCATTCTGTCGGACCCCGCCTCTCTACTGGAGGATGAGGGGGTCCCGAAGGCTGTACGAGGTCTGCAGAAGAGCCGGGACCTCGTGCTGCTCGACGCGCCGGTGGCGTCGCGGGTGCTGCGGTCTCCGAACCTCCTTGGTGGCTTTGACGGGGTATTGCTCGTCGTCCACGCCTCCCGGACTCCCAAGAGCGTCGCCCGCGAGACGACGGACGACCTTCTGGATGCTGGTGCCAACCTGCTCGGGGTGGTGTTGAACGGATGTTCCTGATGCGCGATCGCCCCGGGGCGAAGTAGTGAGGGAAGTCCAACCCCCCGGCGACGCCAGCGAGCGCTTCTCCGGCATGGAACACAAAGAGGATAGGGACAAGCACCGCCGTCCTGGCCGGCTGCTCGCCGTTTTCAAGGGTCTTGTCATGCTGGCGCTCTTGGCCGCCACGGCCTACGGGATGCTCGATGCCGGCCTCTACAGGGACGAGCTCTGGCTGCCTGTTGCCGCGGGCGTTCTGGCGTTGCTGTTCGTAACGCTGTTCGTGCGCGGTTTCTATTGGGACCTTCCCTCTGTCGGCATCCTGCTGGTCGGATTGCTGGCGGCGCTCGTCGCCGTAAAAGGCCTCTCAATGGTCTGGACGATAAGTGAGACGGAGACCATCAAGGAGACCTTGCGCTCGTCTATGTACCTGGCGGCCTTCCTTATGGCACTGGCCGCGCTCACCTCAGGGCGCCAGGTCGGGTCGCTCATCGACGCCTCGGTCTTCATGGTCGCGGCGGTCGCAGGCTACGGACTCTTGCAGAAGATCAGCCCGATCGAGTACCCGGTTCGCTCCCTGGATGGGATAAGGATGGACTCGACCCTGCAGTACTCCAACACCACCGCCGTCCTCCTGGGGATGGGGGTGGTGCTGGCCCTGGCGCGGATGAGTACGCTGCGCAATTTCCTCCTGAGGGGACTCTACGCCGCCGTCACGCTCTCTTTGTTTATCGCGCTCTACCTCACGGTCTCTCGCGGCGGCATCGGGTCGCTGGGAATAGGACTCATAGTACTCTTCATCATAACGAGCGGCCGCCTGCGGATGTTCGCCGACATTATCCTCCTCTCGTTGCCCGGCGCCTGGCTCTGGTGGCAGATGCAGAGCCTCCCTGGGTTACTCGGGACCGGCGTCTCACGCCAGCAGAAGATCGCCGACGGGACGCTGTTCAGGAACGATCTGATCTTGGCCCTCATCGT
>DASTKM010000282.1:0-7437 GCA_035715885.1 Rubrobacter sp. | reverse complement strand
GTGTACTCGTGGCGCGGAGCCGACATAAGGAACATTTTGGACTTCGAGCGGGACTATCCCGAAGCTAAGGTCGTCAAGCTCGAGCAGAACTACCGTTCGACGCAGACTATTCTGGATGCGGCGAACGCGGTGGTGGCCAATAATGCCTCGCGCAAGGCGAAGGCGCTGTGGACCGCCGGAGGCGAGGGAGAGCGGATCAGGGTGTTCGCTGCTTCGGACGAGTACGCGGAGGCCAGGTTCGTCGTCTCCGAGGTCGAGCGGCTAATCGAGGGTGGGGCTTCTCCGCGGGAGATCTCGGTCTTCTACAGGACGAACGCCCAGAGCAGGGCGCTGGAGGACGTGCTCGTGCGCGAAGGCGTCCCATACCAGGTCGTCGGCGGGGTCAGGTTCTACGAGCGGGCAGAGATCAAAGACGCCATGGCATACCTCTCGGTGATCTCCAACCCCGACGACTCGGTCTCCCTGGAGCGGATCATCAACGTGCCCAAGAGGGGCCTCGGTGACACCTCGGTCGCGAAGCTCCAGGATTACGCGCGCAGGAATGGCCTCTCACTGTACGGGGCGCTCTCGGAGACTGACGCTGTCGGCCTGACGGGTGCTGCAAAGAAGGCCTGCCGGGGTGTCCGCGATCTCTTCGAGGGGCTTAGAGTGGCCGCAATGGAGGTGCCGCCGGCGGAGTTGATCGGGGCTGTACTCGACGAGTCTGGATACAGGAAGGAACTGGAGGCTGAGGACACCGTCGAAGCCGAGTCGCGCCTGGAGAACCTCGAGGAGCTAATAAACGCCGCGAGGGAGTACGAGCGCGTCGAGCTCGAGCCGACGCTCGAAGGCTTTTTGCAGGAGCAGGCCCTGTATTCGGACCAGGACTCTCTGACCTCAGAGGGTGGTCGCGTGACGTTGATGACGCTCCACAACGCGAAGGGGCTCGAATTCGGGCACGTCTTCGTGGTGGGGATGGAGGAGGGGACCTTCCCGCACGCCCGTTCGCTCGACGAACACAACCTCGAAGAGGAGCGGAGGCTCGCCTACGTCGGCATCACGCGCGCCAGGGAGACGCTCACGCTTACGCACGCCAAGCTGCGCTCCAGTTGGGGCGAGCGCGAGTACAGGATGCCCTCTCGCTTCCTCTCCGAGATCCCGGACGAGTACAAGTCGGGCACGGTGCCTACTCTTGCGAACGCCTCAGGCCGCGGGGGATGGGGCGTGGCTTTGCCCGGGCGTGGAGGGCCAGAGAGGGCAGCCCCAGGAGGGACGGCATACAAGACCGGGGAGAAGGTCAGGCACACCAAATTCGGGGTCGGGGAGGTCGTGGAGGCCGGAGTCGGGAAGGTGGTAATCAGGTTCGGGACCGAGGAGAGGACCTTCGTCCCGGAGATAGCTCCATTGAGCAAGGTTTGACCGAAATTCCCCTCCCTGGCATAGTTCATGCCTCGATAGGGCCAACTGCCAGTGAGCGCGGACAGGGGGGAACAAAACGAAGGTGAAGTGGCGAACCAGACTCATCGCGAGGCGGCCTGGTTGCCTCAGGTCCGCTTCCATGATCTGCGGCATACTGCGGCCGTACTGATGCTCGACTCCGGCCTCCCGATCAACGTGGTGTCCCAGGTCTTGGGCCATAAAGACCCCGCCATGAACCCAAGACGTTATGCTCACACACTCTCCGATGACCAGCAAATGGCCGCGGATCTGATCGACACGTACGGATTTTAGGCTCTCTGGTAGACTCTTTTCACAGTGAAATACTCTTACGTTGGTGTCGGGTAGGCATCAAGACGGATAGTACTCGGCGCGCAATAGGCTCAGGTAAAGTGAATGGAGGATGCCTTGCCTCACGTCTATGTAACGGGTCATAAGAACCCCGATACGGATACAATCGCCTCGGCTATCGGATACGCCGAATACAAGAACCTCGTCGATCCTGAGAACCACTATGTGGCGGCGCGGCTCGGTGAGGTAAACGCCCAGACAGGGTGGGCTTTGAAGAAGAGCGGGGCCGAAAAACCGGGCCTGTTGGAGCACATCATGCTGCGCGTAAAGGATGTCATGGCCGGGGACGTGGCCGTCGCCCGCAAGAACGACCCGCTGCGCAACGTCGGCCTTACTATGGCCAGGCGGAACATAAGCCAGCTCCCGATAGTGGAAGACGATGGCTCTCTCACCGGGATCATCACGGAGCGGAACCTGGCGCGCATGTACGTGCGGGAGTCGCGCGGGGCTTCCACTTTCGCCGATAGCCCTGTCTCGGTCGGGGCGATGGTCGAGGTTCTCGAGGGCGAACTTCTGGTCGGGGAGGCAGACCGTGAGTCCTCGGGCCAGTTGTGGGTAATCTCGATGAGCGTGGACTCGATGGGGCAGTCCATGGAGCCTGGCGACATCGTGGTGATCGGAGACCGCCCCAGGGGCCAGCGGAGGGCCATAGAGCTTGGCGCCGGCGTACTCGTCGTCTCCAACGGGGTTCGTCCTGAGGATGAAGTCCTGAAGGTTGCCAGGGAGAGGGGGACGGCCGTACTGCTCTCTCCCCTCGACTCCTACGTGACGAGCCGCCTGATACAGCTCTCCGTCCCCTGTTGGGAGGTCATGAGCGAGAATCCCCTGACCGTCAGACCAGACGACCTGGTAACGGAGATTACCGAGCAGGTGATGGAAGTCCACTACAGGGCGGCGATCGCCGTGGACGAGAAGAGGGTGCCCATCGGGGTGGTTACGAGGACCGACCTCCTCAACCCCAGACCGAGGCGCGTACTACTCGTCGACCACGCAGAGATCGGACAAAGCGTCGCAGGCGTCGAGAAAGCCGAGATCGTCGAGATCCTGGACCACCACCACATCGGGGACATCGAGACGACCTCTCCCATCCCTGCTACCTTCGATCCCGTCGGCTCGACGGCCACCCTGATCGTCGAGCGCTTCAAGGCGAGCGGTCTGAGACCCGAGGAACCAACCGCAAAGATGTTGCTCGCTGCCCTCCTCTCGGACACGGTGATCCTGAACTCCCCGACCACAACGGACCGCGACCGCGAGGTCGCTCGATACCTCGAGGAGATGCTCGACCTTGACGCGAACGAGTTCGGGACGGAGATGTTCGAGGCCTCCTCGGACGTCTCTTCGCTCTCCGCACAGGAGATCGTTGGCCGCGACGCGAAGGAGTACGGGACGAGCTCGGGAAACAAGGTGAGCGTCTCCCAGGTGGAGATCGTGGGTACCGGCCTCCTCGAGCGCAAGGACGAGCTGATGGATGCCCTAGAGGACCTCAAAGGGGAGAACGGCTACCTGTTCTCAGCGCTCATGGTCACGGACATCATAGAGGGCGGCACCCAGCTCTTGTGCGTCGGGGACTGCTCCTACGTGCACCAGGCCTTCGACTCTCAGGCCCAGAACGGCGTTATAGAACTGCCAGGCGTGATGAGCCGCAAGAAGCAGGTTGCCCCCTTACTGCTCTCCGTCCTTTAGGAGACGCGTGGCGAAAATACTGGACGGCAGGACTGCTGCGGCCGAGGTCCGCTCGGAGGTTGCCTCAGAGGTCGCCGGGCTAAGAGAACTCGGCGTGCCCGTGCGGCTCGACGTGATCCTTGTCGGCGATGATCCTGCCTCCATCACCTACGTCGCCTCCAAGGAGCGCGACAGCGAGGAGGTCGGGATAGAGTCGAGGGTACACCGCTTCTCCGCTGGCGTCTCCCAGAAAGAGCTTTCGGGCCTCGTGGGGCGGTTGAACGAAGATACAGCCGTCTCAGGCTTCTTTATCCAGCTCCCCCTGCCTGAAGAGCTTGACTCTATGCCCCTGATCTCGAGCATAACCCCCGCCAAGGACGTGGATGGTCTCAGTCCCGAGAGCGCAGGACGGCTCGCCGTCGGCCTGCCGAGCCTCCTCCCTTGTACGCCGCACGGCGTGATCCAACTCCTGAAGCGCAACGGCATAGATCTCTCCGGGCGGGAGGCTGTCGTCGTCGGGCGCTCGAACCTCGTTGGCAAGCCGCTCGCACAGCTACTCCTGCGCGAGAACGCTACCGTCACGGTCTGCCACTCCCGTACACGGGGTCTTCCTGAGGTCACCCGGAGGGCTGACATTCTCGTCATCGCCGCCGGCAAGCGGGAGATGATCGGGGCCGAGCACGTTGGGGAGGGCGCGGTCGTCGTCGACGTCGGCATCCATCGCAAAGAAGATGGAGGTCTCGTCGGGGACGTTCGCTTCGATGAGGTCGACCAGAGAGCGTCCTGGATCTCCCCCGTCCCTGGGGGCGTCGGCCCGATGACCCGTGCGATGCTGCTCCACAACACGGTCGTGGCCGCGCGGATGAGCCTAGGGAGCTAGGAGAGATTCAGCGCAGAACATCATGGACGGCGGCCTCATCAACGTTGTTGCGCCGACGGTCTCTTGTCGCCTCGCAAGAGCGTGAGGGCGGCAACCGGAAACAGTACGACCGAGAGTAGGCCGGCGACCACGAGAGCAGCGCCCGTCGCGGGGCTCAGGATACCGAGCTCCATACCGATGCCCGTTGCCGCGACGATGAATGGCAGGGAGGTCGCCTGCAGTAGCGCCGCCGCCAGCACGCCCCTGGTGCCGATCACAGGTCTGTACAGGATCGCCGGCAGTCCGCGGACGAGCAGCAGAGTAAAGAGGAAGACCGGCACAGAAGCGAGTGCCGCTCCGCCAGGGGCGAGAAGTGCTCCCACGTCGAGCTGTATACCGCTGGTGACGAAGAAGAACGGGATGAAGACGCCGAAACCGACGGCCTCCAACTTCGGTCGGAAGAGGGTATGCGTCATCATCCCGTCCTTGTCCACCAACCGCAAGACCGTGCCTGCGATAAATGCTCCAAGGATGATCTCGAGCCCCAGAAGCTGCGCCAGCACGGCGAAGCCGACCAGGAAAAGCAGGGCGCCGCGCACCCGGATCTGGGCGCTCGAGTCCTGCAGGCTCCGAAGGATCATGCTCAGCCGCCCGAGATGTTCGATCTCGGCGATCGCGATCCCAATGGCTGCAACGAGCACGACGAAGGCTCCGATCAGCAAGAGCGTGGACCCGACGCTGCTCGAGTCTCCGGAGAAGAAGAACGAGAGCAGGATCACGGCGCCGAAATCGGCGACCGATGAACCGGCGATGATCAACTGCCCAAGGGGGGAGCGGCTTTGCCCGGCGTCGGCGAGCACGGGGACGACGATGCCGAGCGAGGTGGCGGAGAGCATGATCGCCACGAGCAGCGGAGCCTGTATGAGCCCCGCGACACCGAGCAACGAGGCGATGCCGAACGCGATCGCCAGCGACAGCACGAACCCTATGCCGGCGCTACGTATCGCCCCACCCCGCAACAGGCCGCCGAGATCAATCTCCATCCCCGCCAGGAACAACAAGAACGCCAGGCCGATCAGGGCCATAAAGCGCAAAGGTCCGTCCACCTCGACGAGACCGAGGACGGCGGGACCGATCACGATGCCGGCTACGATCTCGATGACGACGGAGGGAACGCGCAGGGCCGGTACCAGGCCAAGGATGAGCGGCACTACGAAGGCGACCGCTGCGACGATCAGCACGCTGACGAGGGAGATTTCAGGCATCATCAGGGTTCTCCTGGCTTAGGCTTTATGGCTCCGTAGTCAGACGTGCCTTGGTGAAGAACCGTATCATCTCCTCGCTGTCGCGGATACGCGGCGCCACTGTGGGCGACGGAACGCCAGACTCGCTCCTCAGTGATGCTCCACGCTCGAGAAGAGTGTGTTGAGTGACTCAGAGAGCGTGGGGTGGGCGAATACGGCGTCGCGGAGGACCGTGTATGGCAAGTTGCCCATCATTGCTATCTGGATCATCGCCATGATCTCGCCCCCCTCTATCCCGAGCACCGCGCAGCCCAGAATCTGGGCGGTCTCGGCGTCAACGACTGCCTTCATGAAGCCACGCGTCTCGCCCATCTCTACGGCCCGCGTAACGTAGGTCATCGGAATCGTGGCTATGCGCACGTCGCGGCCCTGGGCCCTGGCTTCCTGCTCAAACAACCCGATCCGGCCTAGTTGTGGATCTATGAACATGGTGTAGGGGACAGGGCGGTCTGCGATGGTAGCTCTGCCACCCTCCAGCAGGTTGGTGCGGATGATGCGGAAATCGTCGTAGGAGATGTGGGTGAAGGCAGGTCCCCCCTTCACGTCTCCGAGGGCGTAGACGCCGGGTACGCTGGTCTCCAAACACTCGTTCGCCTTGATAAAGCCGCGTCTGTCTGTCTCTATGCCGGCCGCACCGAGGTTGAGGGTCTCGGTGTTGGGCGGCCTGCCGGCTGCTACGAGAAGGTGTGTGCCTTCCAGCGTGCGCTCCCCTTCGGATGTGTCTACCGTCAGAAGGATCTTCGTAGTATCGTCCTGCGCGGCGAGTCGGGTCTTGGCCTCCAGCAGGACCTCGATACCGTCCTCGCGCAGGATCCCGGCTACCGCCTCGGCTATGTCGGCATCCTCTCGGCCCATCAACTGCCCAGTTCGCTCTACGATCGTGACCTCGCTGCCGAAACGCCTGAACATCTGGGCGAACTCCAGCCCGACGTAACTGCCGCCGAGCACGAGCAGGTGCTCCGGCAGGACGTCGAGCTCCATGATGGAGGTCGAGTTCAGGGCCGGTACGTCATCCAGACCTTCGATCGGAGGGTTGGCCGGCCTGGCGCCAGCGTTGATAAAGACGTTGTCCGCGCCGAGCTCGAGGTCTTGGTTATCGTTCGTGCGTACCGCGAGCGCTTTCGGGCCCGTAAAGCTGGCTTCGCCAGCGATCAGGTCAAGTCCATCAGTGGCTTCGATGCGCCTCAGGTTACTGTTCCTGAAGCTGTCCACCATCGCCCGCTTGCGGCCTCGCACCTCGGGCATGTCGACGGCGACAGGACCGTTGTGGACGCCGTAGTCGGCCGAACGCCGGTCTACGTAGGCCGTCTTCGCGCTGGCGACCATCGTCTTGGTTGGGGTACAGCCCTCGTTGATGCAGGTGCCGCCTACGTGTTCGCGTTCGATCAGGGCCGTCCTACGTCCCGACCTGGCGAGCGCCTGGGAAAGCGGGACCCCGGCCTGGCCTGCCCCGATCACCACGGCGTCGTAATGCTGTGCTGCCATAAAAGCAGTCTCCTTTCACTTGGTGCTTGTTCGCGCCGAGCGCTGATGGATGTTTGTTTAGGCTACCCTGGCCGTCCATAGGTTTACTTCTTCAGTGCACTAACCCCTTCTGCCGAGCGCCCTATCGAGGTTGTAGGCTGCGCTGATGAGGGTGAGGTGCGTGAAGGCCTGCGGGAAGTTGCCCAGCGCCTCGCCATGGTGACCGATCTCCTCGGCGTAGAGCCCGAGGTGGTTGGCGTAGCCGAGCATGTGCTCGAAGATGAGGCGGGATTCCTCCAGTCGGCCCGCCCGCGTGAGCGCCTCGACGAGCCAGAATGTGCAGAGGCTGAAGGTCCCTTCCTCGCCCGTCAGGCCGTCCGC
>DASTKM010000281.1:0-11131 GCA_035715885.1 Rubrobacter sp. | reverse complement strand
TGGCGGTAGCAGGAGCTCTCCTATTGTTCAGGAAGCGGCGCGCCAACAAACGGCGCATCGAAGAAGAACGTCGGAGCGCTGAGGAAGAGTTCGCCAACCTCACTGTCCACCTGAACGAGTTCGACGAGAAGGAGCGGCTCGCCTCAGGCTACCTGGAGGCCCAGCGATCGCTGTTGGATCAGCGAACGGAGGAGTGGGTAGAGTCGAGGATCTCGGACGCCAAGACTACCGGTTTCGCCGAGGAGTTCGATGAGGCCGCATCCAGGCTCACCTCCGACCCCAGTTCGGCGCGCGAGCGTGTGGGACACGGGCGCAACCTCCTCGCAGAGTCTATGCAGCGGCTCCACGAAGCCGAGAGAACCATAGACGACTACAGGGCCGCCGACGAAGCTCTGGACGGCAGACTTCGTGTGGCAAAGGAGGAGATACAGGCCGCCGAAGAAGCCGAGGAGATCGCGCGGGCCGAGGGCATCGCCGTCGAACCTCTGAAGCTGCGCCCGGAGTACGACCGGGTGGCCCGAGAGGCCGCGGATCGCGCCTCCCGCAGGGACGAGTTCGATCCCCGGCATAGCCTCGCGGCGGTCGAAGCTCTCGCGGAGCAGGCCCGCGCGCACAGCAAGGCGCTACAGAACGAGATCTCCGCGCGCGACGCACTCCCCGACGAACGCTACGCGACGGAAGGGGCGATAGTGCGGGCGCGAGAAACTCTCGAGGAGTATCGTGGAGCCCACGATAGAGCGCTTGACGAGTTCGGCCAGGCCGCGCTCGGAGAGGTTCCGAACCCTGGAGAGCTTTCCTCGAGCCTGCTCGAAGCCGAAGGGTATGTGGATCGAGCAGATCGCGCCGCGTCTTCCGGACGCTTCAGCGAAGCTCGCTCCCTGCTGCATGAAGCCGCCGAGCTTGCCCGGAATGCCATGCGGTCCCCTGGCCGGCTGAAGGCGGCCACGGCGGAAGCCGACCGTAAGAAACGTGAGGGCGAGGAGAAGCTCCAGGAGCTCGAAGCACGTCTGGCGCAGGCGAAAGCGAACGAGCACCTCATGGATCCCCACCAGCGGCAGAGGCTCAGGGAGTACGAGTACCAGCTGGGGAACGCCCGCTACGGTTTCTTCGGGGGAGACTGGCTCGCCGCGCTGCTACTCTTCGAGGCCCTGGACAACGATTACATGCACATGGGCGACCCTTCATCCTTCGACACCGGAGGTTTCGGCAGCGATTGGGGCGGCGGTGACTGGGGCGGTGGCGATTGGGGCGGAGGTGACTTCGGTGGAGGAGACTTCTAACCCTCCACCGCTTGATGATGCCTACTCTCCCACATCGAGCGTGGATTGGCCCCGGTCGCCGCCACCCTCGGCATCAGCCACCCCAATGCGAAACTGAAGCGCCGTTGTTGTAGTAGGCGTTAGCCGGCACGCGCTCGGTGACGACAACAGCCGCAAGTGGAGCATCTCTCGCGCACCTGAGAGGATAGAGTCTCTGAAGATGAGTATCTGGTGTCCATGCCCAGAGCACAACGAGAGCGGCATATCGTCTAGCGAAGCCGGGGATGAGATATGAAAGACACCTACCGCTACTACATCCTCGCTTATGAGGACGCACGCCAGAAGCGGCCCATCAAGCATGAGTACGGCGGGACCACCGTCCTCACCGACGGCGCTGAGGCGCTCGGGAGAGCCGAAGTCCTCGCCAAAGAGTACCCCGATGGGTGGGTCTACATCCACGTCGAGTACAGAGGGGATAAGGTGTAGAAGGTAAGCGAGGAAGACGTCGGGGTCGGGGCGTTCTCGGAAATTAGATGACGCGTAGGCAGCGGGGATGGCATCGGGCTGCGGTGAATGGCATCATACTTACAAGAAGCTCCACACATGAGATGTAGAAGGTGACGGAGATGTCCAGCGCACCACGGGTAGAGTCCCCCTTCGGAGCGCAGATGGATATGTGCGGCCCTCGGGATCGTCGAGAAGCTCTGCGGCGCTCTTCGCGTCTGCTCCGAGCCGGGCGACACGCGCATGCAGGTAGGCTTCCCGATGATTCCCGCCAATGAGAGTTCACCGTGACGACCCTTGAAGAACTGCGCAAGGTGCCGCTCTTCGAGGGATTGACCGACGAGCAATTGCGGGAGATACTCGAAGAGGGCTCGGAGGAGTTCATACTGGCCGGCGAGGTCGGAGGGCGAGAAGGTGAGCCAGTCGATCATTTGTCCGTGATCCTCGAAGGAGAATTCAGGTGGAGCAAGAAAGTGGACGGCGGCGAGGTGGTCATGAACACCTACGGCTCCGGCGAGTTCTTCGCGGAGGTACCGCTTCTCCTGGGCAAACCCTTCCTGGCCACGTGGCGGGCGCTCGTCAACTCCAGGGTGTTTGCGCTGCCCAACGAGACCTTTCGGCGGATGCTTGCGACCTATCCTTCCTTCAGCAATACCGTACTCGAGATGATGGCCCAGCGCATCCAGGTCCTCTATTCGGTGGCTCAGCAGCGCGAGAGGCTCAGCTCTTTGGGCACCCTCGCCGCTGGCCTCGCTCACGAACTGAACAACCCTTCATCCGCAAGCCGCCGGGCCGCTGGACTTCTACGCGAGAGCTTGGAGAACCGGCGCTCCCTGGGCATAAGGTTGACCCGGGCGGCGGCCCGGGGGGAGATCGATCCGGTGCAGCTCGACGCCCTGGAACGGATCGTCCACGAAGCCTTCGGGCGCGATAATGCTCCGGCACTGAGTTCGCTCGAGCGGAGTGATTTAGAGGACGAGGTCGCCCTATGGCTCGAGGACCGTGGCGTCGGGGAGGCGTGGGATCTCTCCCCTACCCTCGTCGACGCGGGGCTTGGCATCGCTGAGCTGAAACTCGTGGAATCGGCCGTGCCGCCCATCACGCTCACCGACGCGCTGGGGTACCTGGAGGCGGTACTCGGGACGGCGAGGCTCGTAGACGAGATCGAAGCGAGTTCGATGCGCATCTCGAATCTGGTCGCCACCATGGAGGCCTATTCCTATATGGACAGATCACCAACACAGGAAGTGGACGTAAACGAAGGTCTCGACAACACTCTCGCGATTCTCAGATACAGGCTAACTGGCATCGAGGTCGAGCGCGACTATGACGAGAGTCTGCCCCGCATCAGCGCCCACGGGAGCGAGCTCAATCAGGTCTGGACGAACCTCATAGACAACGCCATAGACGCTGTGGAAGACGGGGACAAGACCGGCCGCATAAGGCTCCGCACGACCTACGAACGCGATCGATTGCTGGTCGAGATCTCGGACAACGGAGCCGGCATCCCCGAGGAGATCCAAGATCGCATATTCGAACCGTTCTTCACTACCAAGGAAGTCGGCAAGGGCGCAGGTTTCGGTCTGGACGTGAGCTACCGGATCGTCGTCGGCAGACACGGCGGGGACATCCGCATCGTCTCTAAACCCGGCGACACCCGCTTCCAGGTCCGGTTGCCAATGGAAGCGTGATGCGGGCCGCGGTCGCGTGTTCGATAAAGCGCGCGCAGTCGTGACGTTCCATCGCGATTTGGCGTCCCAACACGTCATCGTCGAGACCTCCGTTCCGCAGCCGGGACCGAGCACCGGGCGCTCGATCAGGCCCCTACTTCTGGTCAAAGGTTAGAGATCACGACATCTCGTGCCCGGGGTGGACGGCATGCACCCCATCTCGTGGGCCATCGCAAGCCTCCCTGGGAGCGAGTATCATCCTTACCTAAAGGGGATACGACAAGGTGCCACGCGCGAGGTTGCGGGAAGGGATAAGACATTGAAGCGTTGGTACACGGTCATGGAGGCTGTTGCAGGATTGGCCAGGCTCCCGGAGAACGGTGAGAACGCTAATGACGGATCCAGGCGCTGCTGGTGGCGGCACGTCTTCAGGTGTAGGTCTCGTGCGCGAGGCAGCGCGTAGGACTGTGTACGATTTCGTCGTGATCACCTTGACCCGCGTGCCCAACGTAATCGTGATCATGGCTGCGGTCGTCCTCTCCTACCTGGTTTACCGGCGCCGACCAAAGCCGCCGAAGTGGGGGATGTGGCCCGCCATTTTCGCTGTGCTTGCCTTGTACGGATTCCTGGCTGCGTTGGCGCCTGCCGGATGGGACGAGCCGCTCGTGCTGCTGGGGGTACTGTTCGCTGCCCTTGCGGGATACGCCTGGCTAGATCCCGCCAGAAGAGCGTCTTCGGCGGGTGCCGGGCAAACATCCGGGGGGCGCGGGTGGTTCGGTTAGGGGGCTCGGCGCAGTGGTCGGGGCTACCTCTATTGAAGAGGATACCTCGCATTCCCGACCCTGGGCAGCACGTAGACCTGCGTACCGAAGATGGCTCGTGGCGCAAGGGCTTCAGGGCGCTCTCTGAACCCTGGACGGCCGAAACGGGAGATGTGATGATCTGGGTCGCAACGGAAGACGAGTACAGGGCCGCTGGGAGGGAAGGCCGGAGCGCTGTCGGCGTCCCATGGCCCACTGAGCGTAGGCGCCTGAGTTACCCTCACCTCCCGTGGCGCCTATCTTAAGGCTGAGCGCACGGTGGGCGGCGGGTAGGACCTGGGTCTATATCAAGCGTTGATGATAGAGCCGCCCGAGAACGCGCAACACGCGCAGGGGACGCACCGCACAGCGGTGACGATGGCTGTGATCGCAGTCATGATCTCCCTCTTTCCACTTCTATTCGCCTGTTCCTCTGAAGGGTCCAAAGACCATTCCGACGGGGGCCGACGAACCGAGGAGGGCCAGCGGGACAGCGCGACGCGCGGAGGGCAAACCGGAGACGGCTCGAAAGGCGCCAGCCGCGCCGAAACACAGGCGGCCATCGTCCCGATCGCCCACCTGAGTTCGACCGCGGAAAACATCAGCACGCAAGAGCTTTCGGGGACAAGAAATGTGGCCGTCGGCCGAGGGTACCGTGATGAGGCCGAAGAGCTCCTAGACAGCCCGAGGTTCGAAAGCTTCGATTCGGGGGACGCCGTGGTAGAGCACGTGAGCAAGACTCCCGAGGCACTCGGGCTCGTACCCTGGGACGAGGTTGGTCCAAGGGTCAAAGCACTGTCGGTAGATGGTAGGTCGCTACTGGACTCGGAGGGTAGCGGAGACTATCCGCTGAGGCCGGATGGTGCCACGGTCCCTGATCCCCAAGAGCTGCGGCGCGTGGTAGTCGGGGGAGATATCGTGCTCGACCGCGGGCAGTACTACACGGTCATCCAGAAGGGGATGGGGATCGACTTCCCGCTCGACGGGGGCTACGCCGCCGTAACGAGTCGCGTGCCGGAACAGAGCGCCTACTCGGAGACGGGGATCATCCACCAGTTCACGGCCAGGCGCACTGGGAGAGCGGGCGCGGTCAGGGAGTACCTGTCGGGCGCCGACCTTACGCTTGCTAACTTCGAGAACCCGGTCATAAGAGACGCCGTCTATCACCCCGACGCGACGACCTTCACGGGCCACCTGCGGTTGATGCCTGTACTCGATCAGGCCGGCATGGATGGCGTTACCCTGGGCAACAACCACGTCCTGGATGCAGGGACTACAGGGCTGAATGAGACGATGCGACACCTGGATGACGCCGGAATAGCCCACGCTGGGGCAGGTATGGATCTTGCGGAGGCCCGCAAGCCCATGGTGTTCGACCTCGGCGGGACGAAGGTCGGTGTTCTCTCATACCTGGACGTGCCCTCCTACGGTTGGGCCTGGGCTACCCAGTCGGCCCCCGGCACGGCGCCACTCCTTCAGAACGTCATGGAGGAGGACATAAAACGCTTGCGTCCGAGAGTCGACCTGATCCTCGTGATGCCACATTGGGGCAAGGAGTACATCGCGACCCCAGAACCGCAGCAGGTGGATCTCGCACACGCCGCCCTGGACGCCGGTGCCGATCTCGTAATCGGCGGCCACGCCCACTGGCCCAAGGGGATCGAAATTTACAAGGGGAAGCCGATTTTCTATGGTGTCGGCAACTTCCTCCTCGACCAATCCTGGTCGGAAGAGACTTCGACGGGGATCTTCGCAGAGATCACATTGTACGGGGACGATGTGGTCCAGGTCCGCCCCGTCCCCTTCATCATGCTCGACTTCGCCCAGCCCAACTTCCTCATGCCAGGGGCGGGCGGTGACAGGGCGTTGCGCAAGATCTTCGCCGCGTCCCTCGGTCCCGAGTTCGAGGCGTACGGGAGCCACGCCCGCTGACGTTCCTTCAACGAGGCGCGAGGGAGAAGTCGAAGTCTCCTCGAAGGTTCTTCCCCGCGGACTACAGGGCTGTCGTCGTAACGTTTGGGAGACGGGCGTGATGTAAAGTGGTGCTGTGACTGAAAGGACGAGAGAACAGGGGCAAGAAGTCGGTGGTATGAGTCGTCGCGCTTTGCTCTTACCTCTTGCGCGCGTGTCGGGGTGGCTGATCGTCCCCTTGTACAGAGCCGGCGCTTGCGCTTACTACTTCTTCATAATCAGCGCCGGCTTTTGGGACGGCGACGCAGTGTTCGACAACGTGACAGGCGTGATATTGGGTGTGGGGTTCGGTGCCTTCGCGGTGGTCGGGGCGCTGCTTGTGGTAAGACGGCCCACCAACGCCATCGGCTGGATCCTGGCTGCCATCGGTCTCATGGTGTCGATCTTCAACGCCGGTGGCGGCTACGCTACCTATGTGATGGTCTCCCCCGGGGCCGGCCCGACGCCCTCGCCGTCTTCGGCGCGTGGGCCGCAAACTGCTACTGGTTCCTGATGCTCGCGCTGGCCCTCATCTACCTGCCCATGCTCTTCCCCGACGGGCGGTTCCTCTCTCGTCGCTAGCTCCCGGTGGCCGTGATCGGGGGGTCTCCACACTGGGCATCGTCCTGCCCAGGGCACTAGTGGACACCCTTCCCGTGAACGAAGTTCCCGGTCGAGGGATCGCCAATCCCATTGGCATCGAAGGTCTGGGCGGGGACCTCCCGATATTCGGCGCGGTCGAGGCTCTTTTCCTCGTCGCAGCCGTTGGGGCGGTAGCGTCGGTGGCGGTGCGCTTCCGCCGCTCGCGGGGGGTGGAGCGCCAGCAGATGAAGTTGTTCGCCTACGTTATAGTGGTATTGATCGGCGGCTCCGTCCTCGCCGGCGGCATCTCCGATCTGACCGGCGTGGGATGGCTGGAGGGGAGCAGTTTCGTGCTCAGCATGATGGGCCTGATGTGTCTGCCGATCGCTGTTGGCATAGCTATCCTCCGCTACCGCCTTTACAACATAGACCTCATCATCAACCGTACGCTGGTCTACGGTCCCCTCACGGCGACGTTGGCGCTGGTGTATTTCGGCGGGGTGGCGACGACCCAGCTCGTGTTCCGTGCGCTCACAGGCCAACAGCAGCAGCCTCAGCTCGCCATAGTCGTCTCCACGCTCGTGATAGCAGCACTGTTTAACCCATTGAGGCGACGCATCCAAGCCTTCATAGACAGGCGCTTCTACTGCAGCAAGTACGACGCCAGAAAGACCCTGGAAGCGTTCTCTGCCAGCCTGCGCGACGAAACGGACCTGGACACGCTGAACAACCAACTGGTCGGGATCGTCAGGCAGACGATACAACCGGCGCATGTCTCACTCTGGCTGCGTCACGATACACCCATGAAGGTTAAGCAGGAAGACCAGCCGACTATGTGAGTTCGCTCGCCGTCGTCATCGCCGACACGCACCTACCGCGGCGCGCCAGCGCATTGCCGGAGGGCCTGATACCCCACCTGGAGCAACTCATGCGCGGCGAGGAGGTCGCGAAGGACGCGTAGGGGCGCGAAGCGCCCTTACACGAACCCGCCCCCTATTCCCTCGGGCGGTAGATCACCATATCGGCCACACGATCCGTTCTCTCGTAGTTGTCGTGTATCTCCTCGAGCATCCTTGGGGTCCACCTGTCGCGCTTTATCTCCCTCGCGAAGGGTGGGCTCCAGATCATGATCATGGGAAACTTCTCCTCCTCGATGTCCTTCAGGATCGGCCTCTGATCCCAGTCGCCGTCAAGGGTGAGCTGGGTCATCTCGAAAGGCTGGAAGTAGATCCTCCGCCCTCTCTGGGGTAGGAGTCCCATGTAGTCGTCTGTGAGCACGGGCCCGTTCGCATTCGCCACCATACGGGATAGTAGGGTGACCTCGCCCCGCTGCTCGATAACGTAGTTCTGCAGACCTGAAGGGACCCGAGACGATTGTGCGAGGGCCAGTACCTGGACAGCGAGAAGGGCTATAAGGGCGATCCGCAACCGCGGCCGCCTGCGCTGCCAGGCGATAAATGCCCCTGTTGCCAGGCCCAGCGCCGCCGATGACTCCAACAGATAGTTCACGTCAGAACCCACCTTGCCGACGAGCACCGCAGAGGGGATGCTGGCGAGCAGATAGGGTGCGACGAGCCACCAGGAACGGTTCCCCTTACGCGGCGTAAGCACTAAGAACGCGAGCGAGGCGAGCAGTAGCAGCGGGCAGGCAAGGAGGGCCCCGAGGGCGTTGAGGCTAACCCGCTCCCAACGGAAATCGTTGAGGTTGGCGGTTACGGTGTTGAGGAAGAACCCGCCTCCGGTGAAGATGTTCAGTAGGGCGAACACGACAAGGCCTGCTCCGCCGGCTATGGCAACCGTCTCCAGCGCCCGGCGACGCTGGCCCTGGGCCGCGAGCCACACGAAAGCCGCGAGCGGCGCGGCCAGTACGTAGGTCTGGCGGGTATAGACGGCCGCCACGAGGAGCAGGGCCGAGACGAAGACGCTCCAGCGTTTCTCGGGCCAGCGCGCGACGACGAACAGCCCGGCCCAGGAGAGCGCCAGCCCCAGCGAGTCGACCCTGGAGAGCGATGACCAGCGCACCACATAGGGCATGGCAGGGAAGATCAGACCTCCCGCTATCGCCGCGATCCTGTCTTTGGTCAGCGCATGCAAGGTCAGCCCCACAAAGAGCGCCACAGCAGCGACGCTGAGGAGCGAGATCAGACGCCCGTACCAGAGGGCAGGCCCGAACAGCCATACCAGAGGTACCTGGGCGAGCATGAAGAGTGGAGGATAATTGGAGATAACGTAGGGCGAGACGGTGAGGTCGGTCCTGTAGATGTTCTGGAACTGCGCGAGCCTTACGGACTGGTCGAGCAGCGGCCCCTCACCGTAGTTGAGCGGGTAGGGGAAAGCGAGCGCGTCCCATCCGTGCCGCAAAAAGAGCAGCGCGGCAAGACCCTGGGCAAGGAGCAACAGCGCGATTGCGGCAAATGACGCGACCCGGCGCGTCCGCCCGCCCTTGTGGGCTGCTTTCTCTAAACCCGTACTCGTCGCCAGGCCCCTCCATGTTCTCGAACTCAGGCTCTGTATCCTACCGCTTTTGGCGCCGGCTACGCGCGAACAATGCCCAACGCTCTCTACTGACCGTTCTAAGGACGACGGGGAGGAGCGATGATGACCGAGTCGCTGGAGGCGCGGTTTCAGACGCGGACCGTCGCCAGGATGCAGGAGTTCTCCAGGATAAAAGAGGTCGTCTCGGGCTGGTCTGGGGTAAGGCAGTACCTGAGGGGCGCGGACGAGGGCCAGATCGTACCCGTCGTCATACCCAAGGACCGCAGGCGCTACGGCTGGCTATTCTTGCTCGGTGTGGCGATCTACATGCTCGGCTTCGCACTCTTCTCGGGGAGCGCGGCGCTCGCCATCCTGGCTGTGCTGGTCGCGGTCATCTTCCTCGGCCTCGCGCTGCTGTGGCTGTGGCGGGGCGCCATCGTCGAGATAGAGCAGGGGACTACGGGTGTGCGCTCGCGCTACGGGAAGATCGAAGGCACCCTGAGGCACTACCTCTGGCGTCCGTGGGACAGGGTCGAGTTCGTCGTCGACACGGCGACGGAGATCCCTTACCTGGCGCCTGTGGCCGACTGCCCCACGCGGGAGAACGTGCCGCTGAAGGCGATAGAGTTCTTCCTGAAGTTCAGGATAGTCGACCCGCTCGCCTTCGTACGCGTCATCGGAGCCTCGAACTTCGACCTCGTCCTCTCCAGCGCCGTGCAGGATGCGATCCGGCAGCGCAGCCGCCAGGTGAGCACGGAGAAGGCCTACGACCTGCGCGGCAGCGACGTCGGAGATATGCAAGAGTACCTGAACCGCCAGCTTGCCCACTACGGGGTCCGAATCCTCGGCGCCAACATCCCCGACGTGCAACTCCCCGACCAGTACCAGCAGCACCTCGCCACCCGCGAGCGCGTGGCCAAAGAGCTCGCCGCCTACGAGCGGGAGTGGGAGCTAACCCGCAAGCAGCGCATCGATACGCTCCTCATGGATATCGAACGTTCCAAGTAAGACCGCGACGCCCACCTGAAAGGGGTGAAGCCCGCAACCGCGCCCGCCAAGACGTTGCACGTATGCTCGAAGAGCAGGAGACCGAGGCCCAGCGCGTTCGCCTGGAGATAGAGACGCGAGGTCGCGCCGCCCTAACAGAGGCGGAGAACGAGGCGAGCAATCAGCCCTCTCCACCCTCATCCTCGCCCGGCTCCTCCCCCAGCTGACCGCGGACGGCTCGACAGTGGAGAAAGCGGGTGAGGCTCTGCGCGACCTTGGCGACGGGTAGTCTCACAGCATAACCGTCATTCCAGTGGGGCCCGTCCCCGCGAAAGCGGGAATCCACGACGGAAGTCGCTCAGGGCGTGTTCTCGAGTATCTCCCAGGCTGAGTGCGAGAAGTGGCGTGGGACCGGTGTAGGATCACGCTTTACTCGTCCCGTTCACGCCGTACTCGAGACCGTCTACCAAAGCCTGCCAGGAGGCTTCGATGATGTTCTCGGAGACCCCTACGGCGCCCCACATCCGCTTGCCGTCCGTCGAGTCGATTAGGACGCGGGTCGTGGCCGCCGTGGCGCGGTGCTCATCCAAGATGCGGACCTTGTAGTTGGAGAGGTGGATCTCTTTCAGCTCAGGATAATGCGGCCCTATGGCTTTCCTTAGCGCCTGATCCAGGGCGTTGACGGGACCATTGCCTTCTGCGGTAGAGATCACCCTCTGCCCGCCTACGGAGAGCTTCAGGGTAGCCTCTGTGGTCGTCTCCCCGCCGGCCCGCTTCTCGGAGATGATCCTGAACGTCTCCAGCTCGAAGAGCGGCCTGTCCTCCCCGATGGTCCGCCCTATCAGCAGGGCGAGCGAGGCGTCAGCGGCCTCGTAGTGGTAGCCCTCGTACTCGCGCTGCTTTA
>DASTKM010000280.1:0-3785 GCA_035715885.1 Rubrobacter sp. | reverse complement strand
CCGCGGCGTGCTCCTCTCGCCCGGTCGTCCTCCACAAGAAAGGGCCGCCGCTCCTCACGGCGCGCCGCGCGGTCCGTGAGAACGGGACGAGGTCTTCAGAGTCGCCAGGGTCGCCGAAGGTGGCCAGCAAGGGGCCTGGCTTCTGGCGGCGCACCAGCTTTGCTGCGCCCCTGCGCACGAGCTCCCGTAGGGAGTTTCGGCTCGCGCCGGTCTCCGAGAGCAGGACCGAGGTAATGCTCGAGCCTCCGCGCTCTTTCAAGGTCACAAACAGGTCGCGCTGGCGTGGGGCACGGGTCAGGTCAGGGTCTGCGGCGGCACGGATCACAGTCCACTCCACCGTCCTCGGTTGCGGCGCTGACGGTTCGAGAACGACCCGCCCCTCCGCCTGGGCCGCGCGCAGGCCATCTGGCCCGAGGGTGCGCTCGAGGGTCGCGCGCGTGACGCTACTGTCGACGTCCCAAGGCCATCCGGGAGAAGGCTCTATCACGCGGTAGCGTCCCGCTTCGATGCCCGGCGGCAGGGCGGCCCTCAACACCGCCGGCAAAGGGACCGCTGCGTTAGCGTGGATCCAGTGGCATAGTCGTACGAGCTCGGGTTGCAGCGCGAGATCGGGCACAACGGAGACTACTGCTTCTCGGGCGCGGTCACTCTGCTCTTCGGTACCAACGACTATGCCGAGGCGCTGCCTTCCCGAGAGCGGCGCGACGACTGCTGTTCCTACCCGAATCCTTGCCCCAAGGCGCTCAGGTATCCTGTAGCTAAGGGGAGGTAGGGCGTGCGTGGGTACGAGCAGGCTTACTCGTGCCGCGTGCGGCTTTCTCGTGGCGCGGGACGTCGCCCGGTCCACCCTCTTTACCAATTAGAAGCCGGCGGCGCGGCGAAGATCATCTGACAGCGAGGTCTCCTCCCAGGTGAAGCCTGGCTCTCTGCGCCCGAAGTGGCCGTATGCTGCGGTCCGCGCAAAGATAGGGTTCCGCAGCTTCAGGTCGCGGATGATTGCGCCAGGCCTGAGGTCGAAATGTTCCTGCACCAGCGCGCCGAGGGTCGCCGGGTCAATCCTTGCGGTGCCGAACGTCTCGACCATCACGCTCACGGGATGGGCCACACCGATCGCGTAGGCCACCTGGACCAGGCACCGGCCTGCGAGGCCTGCCGCCACGAGGTTCTTCGCCACCCACCTTGCGGCGTAGGAGGCCGAGCGGTCTACCTTGGTCGGGTCCTTGCCTGAGAAAGCGCCACCGCCGTGAGGGGCCGAACCCCCGTAAGTATCCACGATGATCTTGCGCCCCGTGAGGCCCGTGTCGCCCTGTGGTCCGCCCGTAACGAACCTGCCAGTGGGGTTGACCATGATCTCGGCCACGCCGGAGTCGAAGAGTTCCTCAGGCATTACGGGGCGTATGACCGTCTCCAGGAGATCGTCCTTTATGTGGGCCTCCACCCCGTCGCGATGCTGGGCCGAGATCAGTATCTTCTCGATGCCTACGGGCCTGTCCCCCTCGTAGCGGACGGTAACCTGGCTCTTGCCGTCTGGCCTGAGGTAGTCCAGGGCGCGGCTCTTGCGGACGTCGGAGAGACGGCGCGTCAGGGCATGGGCCAGTGTGATCGGGAGCGGCATCAACTCATCGGTCTCCTCGCAGGCGTAGCCGAACATCATCCCCTGGTCGCCAGCCCCTATCTCCTGAAGACCCTCGCCCTCTCTTGCTTCGAGCGCCCTGTCCACCCCCTGGGCGATATCTGCGGACTGCGGGTCTATGGAGACGATCACGCCACAGGTCTCGGCGTCGAAGCCGTACTTGGCCCTGGTGTAGCCGATCTTCGAGACCTTCTCACGCACCAGGGTTGGGATATCCACGTAGGTCGAGGTCGTTATCTCACCGGCCACGACGACGAGTCCTGTGGTAACCAGCGTCTCACAGGCCACCCTGCTCATGGGGTCGTCCGCGATTGCGGCGTCCAGAATGGTGTCGGAGATCTGGTCCGCTATCTTGTCGGGGTGGCCCTCGGTGACGGACTCTGAGGTAAAGAGGTGGGTTCCCTTTAGTTTCTGGTCGTCCGCCGCGTTCCAGGTGGTCGGGCCCGCCGCTCTCTCCACGATCTCTATCTCTCCTCGTCAATCTCCGCCATCAGGCTGTCCAAGATGACACGGGCGACCTCATCTTTAGGGGCCCTGGGGACGAAACGCTCCTTCTTGCGGCCGACGATGTAGACCTCGTTCTCGGCGGCGCCAAATCCTACGCCTTCTCTGGAGATATCATTGCCCACCACGAGGTTCGCTCCCTTTCGTGTGAGCTTCTCGCGGGCGTCGGCCACGGGGTCCCCGTGCGTCGCCGCGAATCCTACCACAAAGAGGTCGGGATACTGTTCCCTGACGGCCTCGAGTATGTCGGCTGTGGGGGCAAGCTCCAGGCTCGTCGTCCCTGTGCTGCGCCGGATCTTCGTCCTTACCCGCGAGGCCGGCGTGAAGTCCGAAACCGCTGCGGCCATGACGAGCGCGTGCGCGTCGGCGGCACGGTCGAGTACAGCCTCTCGCAGCTCCTCCACGGTCTCCACCGTATGGTACCTGGTCCCCGGCTCGACTCTATCTACGTTGGCGGCCACTACGGTAACCCCGGCGCCGAGCCGCAAAGCTTCGCGGGCCACTGCCAGCCCCATCTTCCCCGAGGAGCGATTCCCGATAAAACGCACGCTGTCTATGGGCTCTCTGGTGCCGCCAGCGGTCACGAGCAGCCGCAGCCCGCTCATCGGGCCGCGAAGACTTCCGAGTAGCCCAGCGACGATCTCTCCCGTGGAGGCCATCCCGCCATCCTGCCCCTCGATGATGCGGCGACCGTCTTCTCGGAGGAGAGCGAGGTTCTCTCGCACGGCGGGGTGGCCGGCCGTCCCGGCGTCGAGATCCGGGGCCACGACAGTGCTCGCCGAGAAGCGGGTGTCCATGCCGCGGGCGAGCCTGGCCAGAGTATCCACGGGTGCAGGAGCGAAGAGCAAAGCCTCAGGTGTTTCTGAGGGATCGTCTACCAGGGCT
Source organism: Rubrobacter sp. (assembly GCA_035715885.1). Taxonomy (GTDB): domain Bacteria; phylum Actinomycetota; class Rubrobacteria; order Rubrobacterales; family Rubrobacteraceae; genus Rubrobacter_D. The sequence goes on along the minus strand of DASTKM010000280.1, from coordinate 763 downwards.
ACCTCACGGAACGCCGCGGGGCCGACGAAGCGACGGGCTCTCTGGCCTAGGATCACCTCCACACTGTTGCCTGTCTCAGCTATCTCGCTTGCTACAGCGGGCATCGTCAGTGCCCCCTGAGAAGCTCCGACAGAGAGAAGGATCAAGGTGTTAAGGCTTATCTCAGGCAGCGCCTTCGTCGCCAGGGGCGCCCGAGTCGGCATCGGTCTGCTGGGGGACGCCAGGGCCGGCGGGCGGGCTGATGAAGTCATCGGTATCAGCCGCCCCGATATCTTCGTCCATGTTATCCGAAGGCTGCCTGAAGGAGACGTCCAGCTTGTCCTGGCGCAACTCCTCGATGGCGATGGTCAGCGGATGCTGGGATCGGGTGTGGACCTGAGGGCCAGGGATGCCGAGGGCATCGTTGAGGCCCAGGGTCGAGGTGTACTCGTTGATCTGGCGCGCTCTCTTGGCGCTGGCCACGGCGAGGCCGTAGCGGGAGTCCACCTTGTCCAGAAGCTCGTCTATCTTAAGGTCGTGCAGCATCTTTGCCTCCTCTTACTATCGACTCCATCTTCTCGATCATGTCCTTGCGGGCCCGCTCCCGGTTCTCGTTTATGACCTCATGGTCGAACTCGTCTCTGGCCGCGACCTCCCCCACGGCCGTCGCCAGCCTGCTCTCCAGGGCTTCTTCCGACTCAGTAGCCCTTCCTGTGAGCCTGCGGCGGGTCTCCTCCAGCGAAGGAGCGCGCACGAAGACCATAACGGCATCAGGACGTTTTAC
>DASTKM010000279.1:0-7141 GCA_035715885.1 Rubrobacter sp. | reverse complement strand
AGGACGAACTGGATGTGGACCGGGGTGTCGAGCAGGTCCCTGCCGAGCAGGTATTTTATGTTGTAGAGGTGCCCGACGTCATAGGCTTCTAGCTCCGGCTTCGCGCCGGCTTCGCGGAACATGGTGCAGACCCTCTCCATGTCCGCGAAGGTGTTGCGGAAGATGTAGTCGCGTGTGCCTTCCAGGTAGTCTATCTCCCACTCCTCGAACTCTCCGCCCCGTTCTGCGATCGGGAAGAGGCCGAAGTTGAAGCTGCCGGTGTTGAAAGTAGCCATCTCGGGCTCCAGCTCCGGCAGGACGGCTGCCCTTTCCTCCAGCGTCATCCCCTTACCGCCGCCCGTGGTGGGCTGTACGATCACGTCGCAGCGGTCTTTGATCCCCGAGACCACCTCGCGGAAAAGCCCTATATCCGAGCTCGGTTTCCCCGTCTCTGGCTCACGGACGTGGAGGTGGACGATAGTCGCCCCGGCCTCGTGCGCCCCGACGGCGGAGTCGATTATCTCATCCGGCGTTATAGGGATCGCCTCACTCTGCCCTGGCACGGTCATCCCGCCCGTAATCGCTGCGCTGATAATGAACTTCTCCACGCCCGCTCCCTTCGTTAGAGTCCTGACCCAATACTAGATACCCACCAGGACCGCCGCTAACCGGACCGGGCACGGGTTCGTGCAAAAATCACAGTACTATTCTGGGAAAGAGCGAACCTCCGAGCAACAAATACTGCAAATGAGTGATGCGCTGGCATCCCGGATCGGTAGCGAGAGCAAGAAGCTGAAATGCTGACAAGCCGCCCGCAGAACGGCGTGCTGACAAGCGACAGCCGAAGGCTGGAGCGTGCTGAAATGCTGATTCACGTGGTTGCGAAGCGTCCGATAGTCCGCTTCGGGCTGACCTCGCCGAGATCTTCGGCGAAGATGCGGTAGTAGGCGACCTCCTCGCGGGTACGCAAGGGAGGCTCGACCTCGTGCTGCTCGCGCACGAACTCTTCCTCGGTGACGCTCTCCTCCATACGCGTCTTGAGGACCGAGGCCGCGCCCGAGCCGTCCCCGAACTGGGCCTTCTTGCGCCACAGAAAATCGTCGGGAAGCCAGCCGTCGAAGGCCTGGCGGAGAAGCCTCTTTTCTTCCTGGCCCTCGCCGGCGAGCTTCCACCCGGCCGGGAGGGAGAGTCCGAGGGAGATCATGTCCAGCTCCAGGAACGGTACCCGCGCTTCGAGGCCGTGGGCCATCGTAACGCGGTCGGCCCTCTGCAGATTGAGGTCGTGCAACCCCTCGATAGACCGCACGAGCTCGGCGTGTAACTCTTCCTCCGTGCGGAAATCCCTGAGGTACTCGTAGCCGGCGAAGATCTCATCGGCCCCCTCGCCTGTCAGCACGACCTTGACGTGCCTTGCTGTGAACTCAGCCAGGATGTAATTGGGAACGGCGCTACGTACCAGCGAAGGATCGAAGTTCTCGATGGTTCTGACTACTCTGGGCAACACCCCGAGCGCCTCCTCCGCCGTGTAGACGCTCTCGTGGTGCTCGGTGTCGAGGTACTCGGCGACGGCACGGGCGGCCAGCAGGTCCGGCGAGTCCGCGAGGCCGACGGCGAAGGTCTTGAGCTTCTCGCCGCGCTCCTCGTACCAGCGGGCTGCGATGGCGGCGACGAGGCTGGAGTCGAGGCCGCCGGAGAGGAAGACGCCAACGGGCACGTCGCCCATCATCTGGCGCCCGACGGTCCTTATTAGGCGGCCGCGGACCTTCTCCAGTATCTCATCCGGAATCTTTGCGCCAGGCTCTCCAGGCCCGTCGAAGGCCTCCAACTCGTCTCTGGGCGGGACGGGTGTGGCGAACTCCACGAGGCCGCTCTGGGGGGTCCAGTAGTGGCCCGGCGGGAAGGACTCCACATCGGGCTGCCAGTCTTCGTCGAAGGATCTCATCTCCGAGGCGAAGCGGACGAGCCCGTCGCGGCTGGCCCAGTACAGAGGCTTTATGCCGACGGGGTCGCGGGCTGCGACAAACGTGTGGTCCTCTCCTGCGATCAGGAACGCGAACATCCCTAGCAGTTCCGAGAGGGCGCCGGGTCCACGTTCGGAGATCAGACGCAGTGCCACCTCGTTGTCCGAGCGGGTGCCCATGTCGCCGTCTTCGAGGGTCTCCCTGATCTCTTCGTGGTTGTACACCTCGCCGTTGCCGACCAGGTAGAGGTTACCGTCTGGCGTAGCGAGCGGCTGCTTGCCACCCTCTACGTCGACGATGGAGAGCCGCCTGTGGCCGAGCACGTTCCCCGCCACCTCGATGCTCCCTTCGTCGTCAGGCCCCCTGTGGACGACGCGAGCCAGCATCCGCGAGGCGGACTCAGAGTCCATGCCCCCATATCCGCCGATGATTCCGCACATGTCACTCCGTTCTACTCCGGGCGCAGAATAGATGTCGCCCCGGAGGGGATGCTTATCTCCCTACCCGCTAGGGCCCGCGCTCTTCGGTCGGCCCCTCCTCGGGTTCTGCGGACGAACGTCGCCTCAGGTCACGCCAGATGCCGCGGCCAACCAGGAAGAAGCCGAACCCCGCAGCCGTGGCCAAGATCACCTTGATGATCTTCTCGACCCCATCTGGCTGCCCAAGCGCCGAGACGGCGAACGAGAGGATAAGGACCGTGCTCAACGCGGCGAGGACCGCGGCCACCGACACCACGCCAACCCTTACCACCAGGCTCAAGCACCCTGAACGCAACATGCTCCTCTCATAGCGGGGTGGGGAAGGTCAAACCTTCCCCACCCCGCGCTGGCCAGCATTTCAGCACTTCAGCAAGTCAGCTTCTTTTGCTGAAGTGCTGATGGCCCGGCGTACGTAAGGCTCGAGAGCTTTATGCACGGCGCTATCAGTACCCGACTCTCTACGGTTTCGTTCATCGCCAGATACTATACTCCCAAACGCAGGTCCAAGGCCGGAGCATGTGACGGCTGCTGGTGGGGCGGATCGCGATAACCATCAAGTTGACACCTTTAGCCTGAGCGACCGAAGGGAGCTCTCTTGACAAACGCTCCGAAATGTGTAAACTACTAGTTTGGCAAGATCCTAAAAAAAGCCTGCATTCCCGCATCCATACAACTTCGAGTAACGAAGTGCGGCGCTCGCGCGGTACTTTTCCCTGGGTTCGTGGCGTCCGGAAGTGGGAGCGTAGTGCGGGATTTTGAGGACGTAGACGGTTTTATAGGAGCAAGGAGGATTTAGATGGACACCATTGGGATAACCAACGGGCGGCGGAGCGAGCGGCCTGCTGAGACTCCTGATCTCATCCCCGGGTACTTCGCGCGCATCGACAAGGGCAATCTGCTGACGCACAGGGAGGAGATAGATCTCCGCAAGAGGGCCAAGGCCGGCGACGACAGGGCGCGCAAGAAGCTGGTCGAGAAGAACCTCAGGCTGGTGGTCAGCGTTGCCAAGAGGTATCGTGGGATGGGGCTGCCATTCGAGGACCTGATCCAGGAGGGCAACGTCGGCCTGATGCGGGCCGTGGAGAAGTTCGACCCAGACCGCGGCTGGAGGTTCTCCACGTACGCCACGTGGTGGATCCGTCAGGCCGTGCAGCGTGCGGTGGCTGATAAGGGCCGTACCATCCGCGTCCCCGTGCACATGGGGGATAAGATCCGGAAGATGGCCCGCGCCTACAACGAGCTCTCCACCGAGCTGAGCCGCGAGCCCACAGACGAAGAGGTCGCCGGACGCCTGGAGTGGACCGTCGGCGAGGTGCTCGACGTCAAGAGCGCGATGCCTGACGCCACCAGCCTCAACCAGACCCTCTCCTCAGACGGCGACGGCTCCGAACTCGGAGAGCTGATCGAGGACGAGCGTGCCTCTGAGGTGGCAGGCACGGTTATCGGGGAGATGGAAGTAGGCTCCCTCAAGGAGGCCATCCAGCGGCTCCCCGAGCGTCACAGGCACGTCCTGGTGCGGCGCTACGGCATCGGCGACCGCGACACCGCGACCCTCGCCAAGCTCAGCGAGGAGCTCGGGATCTCCCGCGAGCGCGTCCGCCAGCTGCAGCGCGAGGCCGAGCGTATGCTCGGTAGCGGAGAGCTCGGTATGGTCCTCCGCGGCGCCGCGTAGAGCGATTTGTGGGCGGCCCAAGCCGCCCACAAATCGCGCATTTCGGCTGGTCAGCACGCTTCGGCCTGGCGGCCTCCGCTTGTCAGCAATTCAGCTTTTTGGTGTCAGTTCGCCGCTTTCATGAGGCTGCGGTTCGGTCTCTTTATTAGCCGCCCATTGACCAGCTGACCAGCTGAAATCGGCCAGGATAGGATAATGGTCGCTCGGATAGAGTCCTGAGCTCTCGTCGGCGTCGTGGATGATCCTGTGCGATTCTACCCGTAGTCGCCCTTGAGCGTCTTTCAGGAAGATCCAATCGATACGCCGCGGCCCGCGGTGGGGGTGCGCATCACGGTAGCCCGCTCCCCTGAACGCGTGGAAGGTATTCGCGCCTTCCTCGTTGCCGGCGGCGAGGTAGGTGTCGGCGAAGCCCGATTCGGTGAAGGTCTTGTGGGTCCTGTTTCCCGGCCTGCTGTTGAAGTCTCCCGTGACGATGGCTGGCGGATCGACGCCCGTGCGGACAGAGATCTCCACGACTCTACTCACGATAAGCTTGCTGCCTTCCCTGCGCGCCAGGGCGCTTACGTGGTCGAGGTGCGTGTTCAGGTGGAGGAAAGAGAGCTCTGTCCCGATCATTCTGAACAACACCCAAGTGGCCGAGCGCGCCACCCTCGTCTCCCAGCTCCTCGAGTACTTTTCCGGCGTCTCCGAAAGCCAGAATCCTCCTGAATCCAGCGGCTCCAGCCGTTCGGGGTCGAAGAGGATCGTGTTGAAGTCATGGGGGATGGCGTTGCCGTATCTCGGACCGCGGATGTGGGCGTAGTGTGGCAGGTGCTTGCGGTACGCGCCGAGGTTGCCCCGCTGGGCCTCCTGAAGCCCGATCACATCCGGCGCGTAACGCTCTATGGTAGCGATGTTGAGCCCAGCCCGGTTGCGCCAGGCGTTCCTCTTACGCACGTCGTGGAACGACCCCCTGACGTTGAAGCTCATTACCCTGACCGGAGACTCCTGCAGACCCTTATCCATGTACTCTCCAGGTCATGCTCGCGATTTTACCCCCATGCGTTATCAGAGCGGTTGCACTTGTAGCAACCATGGTTGCGCAGGAATTTAGCCCATGATACATTCCGGCTGGCGAATAGAAACGCAAGGAGGCCAATACAGGGGTTTTCGCAGCGACGCACTCTGATTCGAAGGAAGAGGATCACTAGATCACGGCATCCCAGGAGGTATTCTGTTGCGCATACCCTACGACACCCCGAGGATCCACATGTACACGCGGATCCGCAAGGGGCCATTCTTCTACGCCCACCAGCGCCACGGCGTCCAGTCCTACACGGTCACCAACCGCCAGTATCACCCCAGGCACTACGACGACATACTCGTGGAGTATTGGAAGCTCGTCAACGACGTCACCATGTGGGACGTGGCAGCCGAGCGGCAGGTCGAGATCACCGGTCCCGACGCCTTCCAGTTCACCAACATGCTAACCCCGCGCGACCTGAACAAGTGCTCGGTCAAGCAGTGCAAATTCGCCCTCAACACCGACGTCGACGGCGGCATCATCAACAACCCGGTGCTCTTGCGTCTTGGCGAGAACCACTTCTGGCTCTCGGTGGCCGACGGCGACGTGCTGCTCTGGGCTAAGGGCGTGGCCGCCGTCTCCGGTCTGGACGTGCAGATCCGTGAACCCGACGTCGCCCCGGTACAGATCCAGGGCCCCAGGTCCAGGGACCTCATGGTGGACATCTTCGGCGAGGAGATCCTCGACCTCAAATACTACTGGATGGACGAACACGACCTCGAAGGCATGGACGTCGTGGTCTCGCGGACCGGCTACACCGGCGAGGTGGGGTTCGAGATATACCTCAGGAACGCCAGCCGCGACGGCATGAAATTCTGGGATATGATGCTCCAGGCCGGCGAGCCCCACAACCTCTCGCCGATCGGACCTTCCCAGATCAGGCGGGTCGAGGCCGGCATCTTGAGCTACGGGTCCGACATCGCGCTGGATAACAACGGCTACAGTGACTACCACTTCCTGAACCCTTACGAGGCGGACCTGGGGTACACGGTGGAGTTGGATCAGGAAACCGACTTTATCGGCAAGGAGGCGCTCAGGCGCATCGCGGACGAGGGCGTGAGCCGCAAGGTGGTCGGCATAGAGCTCGATTGCGACCCCCTGATAGGTTACATAGAGGATTATCTGCAGGTCGTCGACGACGGCTCGCAGATAGGCCAGGTCTCCTCGGCATTCTGGTCCCCGCGACTGGAGAAGAACATCGGGTTCGCCCTGGTGCCCATCGAGCACGCCGATCTGGGAACGGGGCTGACCGTGAGGATGGAGACCGGCGAGTACGAGGCTACCGTCATCGAGAAGCCGTTCATAGACCCGAGAAAGGAGACTGTCAAGGCGGACCTGAAAGTGGGGACCGCGAGGTCGTACTAGCGGCTCGGGGCGCTTGCCGATGACTGACTCCGAGATACTGTCGCGGCCCAGGTTCGAGCTCTTCCCGACGAAAGGGGCTGAGGAGCAGGCCGACCATCTCCCCAAAGATGCGAAGGTGGCCGTGACCTGCTCGCCGACAAAAGGCATCGAGAGTACCCTGCTGTTCAGTGAGAGGCTGCTGCAGCGCGGCTTTCGGGTCGTGCCGCACATCGCGGCGCGGCTCGTGGCCGACAGGGCGCACCTGGAAGAGATATTGCGGTGGCTCGATGAGCATGGCCTGCGGGAGATCCACGTCATTGGGGGCGACTCTAGGGAGGCCGTCGGCCCTTACGCGAGCGCCTTCCAACTGCTCGGCGCGATGTCGCGATTGGAGCACGGAATCGAGGAGGTCGGTATCGGCGGGTATCCTGAGGGGCACCCCCTGATCGACGACGAAGAGCTCGACCGTGCGCTGCTGGACAAGCAGCCGTTCGCCTCCTATGTGGTCACCCAGCTCTGCTTCGACGCTGATGCGATTCTCGGCTGGATCTCCGACATCCGCCACAGGGGGATCGGGCTGCCGGTCTACGTCGGGCTGCCCGGCGTCGTGGACCGGAAGAAGCTGCTGCAGGTCTCGCTGAAG
>DASTKM010000278.1:0-5953 GCA_035715885.1 Rubrobacter sp. | reverse complement strand
GCGCCCCTCGCCGCAGCCCTCGCGCTGGCCCTCTTGATGTTCCTCGGTATTGCGCCCGGCGAGTGGTTGATGATCCCGATAGCGGTCCTTGTACTCGCTGCCGGGATCGCCTACTGGGCGACATTGCAGGGGAGAGATGCGTCCCCAGCAGAACCTGGGAGATCCTTCCCCGCGGCGGGGCGCTACGCGTTGCTCTCCCTGGTGATCCTGCTCGTGCTTGCGCGCGGCTACCTCGGCCCTATCGTAAACGGCTGGTCCTATCCCAGGGGCGTGGACCGCTACGAGCACGCGGTGATGGCAGGCATGATGATGAGGGAGGGGTCTGCCGAGTCGTTCATGCTTTACCCACCAGGCTTCCACCTCCTTACCGCCATGATCTCGCGCCTTAGCGGCATCGAGCCGCTGGAGGTCTTCCCGATCCTTGCTCCTATGCTCCCTTTGATGGGTGCCCTGGCGTGTTACGCGCTCGCGAAGCGCCTCTGGGGCTGGGAGTATGGGGTGGCCGCGGCCCTCACCTCGGGTCTGCTCCTCGGCGGCACGTACCTGCACTTCGAGGAAGCCCGCTACCCCAACTTCATAGGGGAGTATTTCCTGATCGTGCTAGCTGTCGCCGCCCTGGTCGGGATGTACGCTTCTCCGTCGGCGCGCGCAGGTCTCTTGCTCGCGCTGCTCGGCTCCTCTACGGTCCTCTACCACCAGATAGCGGGCTACAGCCTCGCCGTGCTGCTCGGCTTGGTATGTGTTCTCTTCCTGCCTTACCTGCTCCTTAGGGACCGCAGGAAAGGGGTATACCTCGCTCTTTCGCTCGCGCTCCTCGGACTCTTCTCCGTGATCTACGCTTGGGACACCTACGACTTGCCCAGCCTGGTGGCAGGGATGCTTGGCGGGTCGGAGACGGGGAGGGGAGGGGAAGCCGTGGCGATGGCGATCGGAACCAAGCCGCCGAACGGTCCTGGACACTTCCTAACGACGATGTCACACCCTGTTCTCTGGCTCGGCCTGCTCGGCCTGTCGCTCATGCTCGCAGGAGGCAAGAACGCCAGGGATACGCCTGGCATCCTTGCGCGCCTCACCCTGCTGGTGTGGACCCTGCTGCTGTTCTTCGGCAGCCTGACCTCCTACAGCGGCTTCCCCGATCGCTTCGAGCGTGACCTTGGCGTTCCCCTGGCACTGCTCGCAGCCCTCACCCTCGTCACCCTGGTGCGGCTGTCGCCCCGGTCGGGCGGACGTACCGTCTATATGGCTGCCCTGCTCGCCGTTACCTTTTCAGTTACCCTCGTGGGTGCTCAATCCGTACTGAGCCTGGAGCAAGCCGCGGGACCCAGCACGCGACCCAAAGACAGGCCGCCTCCGGCCGAGGTCGTCGCCGCAGGGGTGTGGCTCAAGCAGCACAACGACGGAGGAAGCATAGTCGCGACGCCATACCTGAAGCACGTCCCGAGCCGGGCCATGCTCGCGATGGGCGGGTACACGCGAATGCAGTCCTACGATAAGAAAAGGATAAGGCGGGCGAGGGACCTCCCGCCCTTCGGGGCCCCTCCGCTGTGGGACGCGCTGTGGGTGCTGGAGCACCCGGCGGGCGGGCGTACCGCACAGATCCTGGAGAAAAACGACGTGCACTACATAGTGTTCCACAAGCGCTATCCCTGGATAGACTGGCGTCCCTTCGCGCTGCAGAGGGACCTCTACAGGACGGTCTACGAGAACGACAGCGTCATCATCTTCGCGCCCCGCCAGAATTAACAATTGTCGAGGCCGGATCACCCGACGGAACCTGTAATGGACCGCCTTCCAGAACAGGGACGTACCGATCGTCGAGCGGCACTGACGCGACTATAATCCCCTCCGCGGCTTCGCAAGAGACCTAGTGCCAGTGATGGAGTACGAGAAAGACAGCAGAGAGAGTACAGGTGTGGCCTTCGTGCTTGCGGTCTACGCCGCGAGCCGCCTGTTTTACCTGATCTCCGGCTCCCTGCTCGCCTACCTGGTGCCGACCTCTAGCTTCCAGAGCGTAACCCTGGATGTGCCTTCAGGGAGCATGAACATCTGGTCGCACTGGGACGGTGAGCACTACGTCACACTGGCCATGGGCGGCTACCTCCACCCCCCTGACAACGTCTCCCCGGCTTTCTTCCCGCTGTACCCGCTGCTTCTCAGATCCTTCGCAGAGCTCCTCGGCGGTCCTATCACCAAGGAAGCCCTCTCCGTGTTGGCTCCTCTCCTCTCCCTGGTCTTTCTGCCTTTTGCCCTCTACTTCATCTACTACATAGCCCTTGATGCCTTTGATGAGAGGGTCGCGAAGGGCACCGTCCTTATCCTCGCCTTCTTCCCTACTACGTTCTTCTTGAACGCGGCGTACACGGAGAGCCTCTTTCTTGCGCTCTCTGCCGGCAGTTTGTGGGCGATCAGGGTAAGGAAGGATCTCTTGGTTGCGTGTGTTCTGGCTGCTCTTGCTGCTGCCACGCGCAATGTGGGGGTGTTTCTGGTCGTACCTCTAATGTATGAGTGGATAAAGGATGTAGAGCGTTTTCGTTGGCGAGGGATCTACCTGTTGCTGGCGCCTGGCGGGCTATTTGCGTACATGGGTTATTTATGGGTACGTTTCGGGGACCCTCTGCTCTTCTACTCCGCGCAGGAGAGCTGGGGGAGGCAGGCCACAGGGCCGCTCGACACCGCAAGCAGAGCCTGGGCATCGGCCGTCGAAGGAGCGGGCAGGCTCCTCGGTCATGACCTTTGGGCCCATCCCACTCTAAGCAATGTGGCGAATCAACTCGCCGGGGCGAGCAACTTCTTCAACCTGGCCTTCTTCGTCTTCGCCGTGGTCGTATTGCTCGCTGGGTCGAGATACCTGCCCCTATCCCTGACCGTCTATGGTTTGCTGCTCGTCGCCCCCGCCACGCTCTTCGGGACACCGGGGAGCCCGCTGATGGGCACCCCACGGTACGTGCTCGTCGCATTTCCCGTTTTCATAGTGCTCGCGCTCCTGTTCAAGAACAGATTGCTCCTCGGCGGATGGCTGGTCATGAGCACCCTCATATCACTTGCCCTGTGCGGACTCTTCGTGAGCTGGCGTTTCGTAGCCTGAACTCCCTCTCCGTCGCGGCGTCCTCTATAATGGCCCGAACGAGTTCTTTGGGAAACGTCTTGGGGGGAGGAGGTGTCGGGATGGCGGAGAGGGAGTTCAGGCTTCCTGGCTCTCCCTACGAGGAGCTAGTCAACATAATCGTGGCGTACGGAACCCGCGACGAGGCGGCGAGAGCAGGGGACGTGGGCAAGCTAGACTCGGTGCATCAGTCGAGCGTCAGCCGCAACAACGCTTTCCTCACGGAGATCGGGGTTCTACAGGGAGAGAGCAAGAAGCTGATCACACGCCGCGGACGATCTCTGGCCGTGGCTCTAGCGCGCAAGGATAACGCAGAGGTCAGGAGCAACTGGCGCGCGATAGTCGCGGCCAGCGAGTTCTTGCAGAATGTTGTCTCTGCCGTGAAGCTGCGCGAGGGAATGCTCTACCCCACCGTCCAGGCCTACATAGCGCACGCCGCTGGCCAGCCCCGTAACAAACCCGTGATGAACGGCGCCGGCGCCATAATCGAGATACTGAAGGCCTCGGGTATGCTGAAAGAGGAGGCCGGAGAGCTGGTCGCCACCTTCGACGAGGGACCGGAGGACATCGCCCCTGAGGACGGTTCGCCCGCAAAGACTTCCGAGTGGAAAGAATCCGTGGTCTCCGCTACCGTGGGCGAGGCCCCAGGGGCATCCGCGGATGTCCCTGCAGGCACACCACCTACGGTCAGCATTCACGTCCAGGTTAGATGTACTGCTGATGAGATCGAGGATCTCGCCCCGCGGCTGAAGGCGCTGCTCAGAGAGCTCTCTACAGAACCCTAGCGCACACCGAGAGGAGGTCAGAGAGTTGGACGTCTTCCATCGCCCTGCGTTCTCCGTCGATGCAGAACGTCGAGAAGGGCCTGCACTCGGGGTAGAGTTCGATCCAGTTTGCGGCCCTCTCTTCGACCACACCGGTTAGGCGGCTGCAGATCACCAAGGCGGGACCAAGGCGCGCCACCTCCCAGTCCAGGGTCCCGGGGTCGACCTCCAGCACCTCCACGTTCGGATGTAGCTCCCTGAAAACGATGGCGATCGTCTGACGATACGAAGTAAGTTCGTTGGCCACGAGTATGCGTCTTGTGCCCATACCGTAATGGTGACCTCTGGAAGGACACTCAGCATCACGAAAAGGGGGTATGTTTTTCTAGCCCCATTGGGCTAGTTCGCCAGCTCCTCGGCCTTGTCCACGATGGAGAGTAGATCGGGTAGCTGGATCTCGGCGTACTCCATGCGTCTGCCGTCTATGCTCGCCACCGACAGCGCGGCATTCTCGGGGTAGAGTTCTACCCACACCCGCACACTGCCTTTCAACGCCTCCGTGGCCTTGCTGCATATGACCATGTCGGGTGAGAAGCGCTCGATGGAAGTATCGAGAGCCTCCGGTTCTACGGTCTCTATCTCGGCCTCGGGGCGTAGCTGGCTGATGACCGCTGCTATGCCCTCGCGGTAGGCGCGCGGCTCGTTGGACATCAAGATCCGCGGCTTACCTCCTCGGCGCCGCGCAGAGGCCGCCTCCGCTGCAGGGTCTTTGGAGCGGTTATGGGGTGACTTCGGCAAGAAGTTCGTGTCTCCTCGGGTAGCTTCGTGCTTCGAATCTGTCTCCGCGGTCATCGACACGAGCACCTCTGATTCTAGCACGGTGCGCCTCACAAAAGTTCGGCTGGTTCTGTCGTGAGGGCCACGGGCGCCTAACGGATCTCTACAAGGCCGTGGCGGGCGGCGAACACCAGAGCCTGTAGTCTGGAGTGGACATCGAGCTTGTTGAGTATGTTGACCATGTGGGTGCGTTCGGTCTCTACGGTGATGTGCAGCTTCTCCGCGATGTCCTTGCTGTCGAGGCCCTCGCCGAGAGCCTGAAGCACCTGTTTTTCGCGGGGAGTAAGCTTCTCTATGGCCCTCTGGGCTTCGTACTCCTCCTGGCGCTTGCGGCTGACCATTCGCAGCATCTCTATGACCTCCGCCGGCGAGAGCAGAGCCTCCCCGGACTTGAGCCGACGCACGGCCTCAACGATCTCGCCTATCGCGGCAGACTTGTGCAGCACGCCGGCGGCGCCTGCCTCGACGGCCTTGGCGAAGCGGGCCGGCTCCAGGCTGGCGCTAAGGACCAGCGTCATTACGTCGGGACGGGAAGCCAGCTCTTCGATCAGCTCGAACCCATCTCCGTCAGGCAACGCAAGGTCTACGACCGCGACGTCCACCCCGTCGGGTACCTTGCGCATGAACGCACGCGCCTCGGCCAGCGAGCCTGCCTGGCCCGTCACGATGAACTCCTGCTCCCGCTCGAACATGAAGGCCAGCGCCTGCCGGAACGATGCGTGGTCCTCGACGAGCAAGATCCGGGTCGAATACTCCCTAGCGCGATTCTCTATGATAGCCACCCTTCTAACGCTTCGATGCCTGTGCACCATCTTACCTCAGCCCGAAAGGGCTGAGATAGCGTTCGACGCAGGAAGGCGCCGCTACCCTTTGACCAGGCGGGTGACGGGTATGGAGAAGCGCACCCTCGTCCCCTCGCCAGGCGCGCTCTCCACGCTAAACTCCCCGCCGAGCTCGAGAGCCCGGTGCCTCATGGACTGCCTGCCCATACCGGTCGTGGCCCTCTCTGAGTCGAACCCACATCCGTCGTCGGAGACCTCTACGTAGGCGAGCCCTCCGTCGAGACCCAACTCTACCCTAACGTGGTTGGCCTTGGCGTGGCGTCGGACGTTCGTGAGCGCCTCCTGGACGAGGCGCGTGAGCTCCTGGCCTGCCTTGTTCGGGAGCCTGGCCGGAAAATCGTCCTCTACCAACAGTTCGAGTTCGTACCTTCCACGGGCCATTCGCCGGTTCAGATCCACGAGGTTCT
>DASTKM010000277.1:0-9767 GCA_035715885.1 Rubrobacter sp. | reverse complement strand
CGCAGGTAGCCTGGCCTTCGCCGGGGCGTTCGTCATATACGTGCTCATCACGTAGCCCCCGCCAGAGAAATCTGAAGCCGAATATCAAGGCTTCCCGGAGGCCACGTTCCTGGTTCCGACCTGGCTTCCCACCCAAACGTACCCGTCTGACCAGACCTCACGCTTCCAGATGGGCACCACCTCCTTTATACGCTCGATGGCGTAGCGGCTGGCCTCCAACGCTGGACCGCGACGCGGAGCGGCGACGACTATGGCGACGCTGGCCTCGCCGGGATCAACCCTGCCGAGACGGTGCACTATCGAGACGTGCCTGACGTCCCAGCGCCCTTCTATCTCCGCCCCGATCTCCTCCAGCTTCCTGTCGGCCATGGGGCGGTACGCCTCGTACTCCAGGTACTCCACCGTTTCGCCCTCCGACTCGTCGATCCTCGTCGTGCCGACGAACGTGGCTATGGCGCCACAGTCAGGCCTCTGCGCGTCCTGGATCAAAGCCCCGACGTCTAGCACCTCCTCGACTATGGCGAACATTCAACCGCCTGAGACGGGCGGCAAAACCGCCACCTCGTCACCTGGCGAGACGCTGGCATCCCCGCGCGCGTACTCGCCGTTGACGGCGAAGGCGAGCGTGTCGCGCATCGGGGTGAGATCGGGATGTCGCCTTGCGAGCAGAGGCCAGATCTCCGCGAGGGTCACGCCTTCGTCCACCGGCAACTCGATCTCGCGAGTCCCGGCCCTGTCGGCCGCGGCGCCGAAGAGTAGCACCTTGATCATGGCTCTATTCTATCCCGCCGGCTCGGAGACGTACTCGGGTCCGACCAGGACATTCAGAGCCTGGGGAAGGATCGAAAACCGGGCCGGTTCGTTGCCGATGATCTCACCGTCGGCAGTAAACTCCAGGCCCGGGGGCTGGGTCTCGATCCGGATCTCCTTCGCCCGCACGAATAACACGCCATCGCTGTCCAGATAGTCCGACTCCGACAGCGCCGCCGGCGCGAGTTCGAGCAGATCAGCCACTCCTAGGGCCTCTATGACGACAACGTCGAGTAGACCATCTTCAGGGTTGGCCTTGGGAGTAGCCGGCCAGCCGCCTCCCGTGTAGCGGCAGTTGCCCACGGCGATGTTGACCGCCTTGACTCGACGCTCCTCACCGTCGAGGTAGAGCGTAAGGTCGCGCACGTCGAAGTCTCTTGCGACCTCCAACGAAGCCCGCAAGTAGGAGAGCTTGCCCCACCGCTTCTTCAACTCTTCGTCGTTAGCGTCGGAGATCTCCGCCCCAAGCCCGCCCGTCGCCACGTTGATAAAGAAACGCTCGCCAATTCCCTCCGAACGAACCCTCGCCACGTCCAGCCTCCGCTGCCGGTTCTGCCGGATGACGTCCTCCGCGAGCCCAGGGTCCTCTGGGATGCACAGCGTCGCGGCGAGATCGTTGCCGGTCCCGGCGGGAAGGATACCCAGGGTGACGCCTTCGGGGAAATCAGCCCTGCCAAGCCCGTTCACCACGTCATTTATGGTGCCGTCCCCCCCGGCGACGATGAGCAGGCCCTCGCGCCACTCTTCAGCAGCCCCAATCGCATCGTCAGGGCCCTCGGTCTGGACCCACTCGACCTCCAGGCTCTCGAGCTCGTCACGGATCTCATCAGGGTCGTAGGAGCCGCCACCGGAGGTAGGGTTGCAGATTACCCGTGCTCTCGACTTCTCCAAAACGCGCCCTCGGTAGCCCTTACGGTCCTCCTAGTCTACCCGTAAAGCCCCTGTCTATGACAGGGTCCTCCCTAGGAAGCGCGCCGAACCAGCGCTTTGGGGCGCGACACACTCTCGGCCGGCAACCAGACCTCGTAGTCGTTGTCTAGCTTGACGGCGGCATTTGCGCCGTCACCGGAGACGTAGCGGACCTCCCCGGAACCGAGCGGCGTCTGTACCCGCTCGCCGACGGAGAGCTCGATGAGGAACGCCTCCCTGAGCGCCGCAACATAGGCGAGCGCGAGCGAAGTGTCGATGTGCGCACCCTCGTCGCGCCTGTCGGCAACCAGGATGCCGGCGATACGGTAGAGGTTCGCGCGGGAGACCTGGGAGATCAGACAAGCCCTAACGGTCTGCCTTACCAACTGCAGCTCGAACTCCGAATACTGCTCGCCACTCCTCCCCAGAATGTCTATCACCCTGGGAAACGCCCGACGTAACGCTTCCTCCACCGTTAGCCCGTTGATGCCGCGCTTGTACACGTGCGGGTCCAGACGCTCCTCCTCCCGCCGCCGCGGGACACTGAGCCAATCCTGCCTGATGTTGTTCTTCGTATCTGTCATGTTGCTATTATACCTCACTGAGACTAGTGAGACAACGGTAAATCGCCTGTAAAGTCAGCATTTCAGCGAGCCGCCTGGCGAAACCTGGCGGCTTTTCAGCCACTCAGCAATGTCAAGGGTGGTGAGATTCTTTTGCGCTTTAGAGAATGCAGGAGCACGTACTCTTTGAGAGTCATCTCCTACCGCAAAACCTGACATGCTGAAATGCTGACAAGCGGAGGCCGTAAGGCCGGAGCGTGCTGAAATGCTGATCGGCTCGAACCTTACGCTAAACTGTAGGGAGTACTCTGGAAGGAGAGACAGGTGAACCCGCAAGAGTTTCTTCAGCGGCTAAAACGTGAGGTCATCGGGCATCCTGCGCTCACGCACCCTTTCCTGGAGCGGTTCGGGGAGGGGGATGCTGATGCGGAGGGGATAAGGACGTTTGCGATCCAGTACTACAGGCACGTCAGGGTGAGCCGGTTGTACCTGGCCGCACTTATCTCCAACTGCCGCGACGACGAGAAGCTCCAGCTCGCGCTCGCCGAGGTTCTATTCGACGAGTATGGACACCTCGACCCCGAAGAGACGCATCCAGCCCTGTACAGGCGTTTCCTGGGGGCGCTTGGCATCGATAAGGAGGAGTGGGAGGAGCCTCCGACGCTGCCCGAGATAGAGATGTACATCACCACCCACTATGCGCTCTCGGGCCACCCTGACTTCAGGCTCGGGCTCGGTGCACTGGGGCCGGCGAGCGAGTGGCCCGTGCCCCCGATCTACGCCAGGCTCTCCGACGGCCTCAGGAGGGCGGCCGGCCTGCCTGACGAAGCGCTGGAGATATTCACGAGCCACGTCACGATGGATGTGACCCACGCCCGCATCATGATGGAAGCCATCGCGCCCTACGCAGGGGATGAGGAAGGCCAACGAAGAGTCCATGAGGGCGCCATGCGCTCGCTCGATGCCCGCTCCGTCATGCTCGGCGGTCTGTACAGGGCTGTCTACAGGGAACCCGTCCCCCTGTTCGACGCTCCCTCCGTACGGCTTACAGGGGACTGAGATAACCTCGGGGGGCCCTGACACGCCGCGGTGGTACGGGGAGGACCTGGCGTACATCCACGACGTCGGCCACGCTGAGTTCGCCCTCGGAGCGGCGCCGGGCATAATGGAGATCCTGGACCGTAACGGGATACACCATGGCCTCGTTGTCGACCTCGGCTGCGGTAGCGGTCTGTGGGCGCGCGAGCTAGTAGACGCCGGCTACAGAGTCTTGGGGATCGATATCTCCGAGGCCATGATCGAGCTCTCGCGCAATAGAGTGCCGGAGGCCGAGTTCAGGGTAGGGTCGCTGTTCGAGGCCGAGATCCCGCCTTGCGCCGCCGTCACAGCCGTAAGCGAGGTCCTCAACTACCTTTTCGACGCGGAGAACGAGGAGCAGGGGCTTGGCCGCCTCTTCCGGCGCGTTCACGACGCGCTCGTCCCCGGCGGTGTCTTCGTCTTCGACGTGCTTGGTCCTGGCCAGGTGCCGCCCGGGACCAGGGCGAGGGGCTTCCGCGTGGGGGAGGACTGGGCGGTACTCGCCGAGCGGGAGGAGGATGCCGAGGGGGGTACGATGGAGCGCCGGATCGTGAGTTTCCGGAAGGTGGGGGAGTGCTACAGGCGGGATGACGAGGTGCATCGTGTGCGGCTCTACGAACCGGCGGAGTTGTCTGCAGAACTCGAACAGGCGGGCTTCCAGGTTCGGACGATGCGATCTTACGGTGGGCACCAGCTGTCGGAGGGCCACGCCGCCTTCGTCGCACGCAAACCGGCATGAGTCAGGAAGAATAGGGCAGCGCCGAGCGGGTATAAATACGCGTATGCCGGAGCTGCCAGAGGTCGAGACCATAAAACAAGACCTGCGCGAGCTGGTCGCCGGCTCAGAGATAGTGCGGGCACGAGTCCTCGACGCTTCGCTCGTGGAGCAACCTTCGGCAGAAGAGTTAGTAAGCCGGCTCGAAGGGGTTAGCATCACAGGGGCGCGGCGGCGGGCCAAACACCTCATCGTAGAGCTTGGCTCCGGAGACTCGCTGGTGTTTCAGCTCAAGATCGGAGGCCAGCTCCTTCTCGTGCCGCCCGTCGAGGAGCCTGAGTCCGCGCTCATGCTCGTCCTCGATCTCGACGGCGGCAGGAGGCTCTTCCTGCGCGACGAGACGGGCTTCACACGAGCGCGCCTGCTCGACGCTGACGAACTCCAGGAGCGGCTCTCCCCGCTTGGTCCAGAGCCCCTAGAGGAAGAGTTCGACGCGGGATATCTGCAACGTGCCATCGGTTCGCGGAGAGCCCAGATAAAGCCCTTGCTCCTGGATCAGAAAGTCGTCTCCGGCATAGGAAACATCTACGCCGATGAAATCCTGTACGATGCGAGGCTGCATCCGAGGCGCAAGGCAAACACGCTTTCGGAGGGCGAATGGGAGGCGCTACATGCGGCGATCCGGTCCAACCTCGCGGCCGGCGTGGAGCATCGGGGGACCACAGTGCGGCTCTACAAGGATGTCTTGGACCGGCCAGGCGAGCATCAGAACTACCTGCGGGTCTTCGAGAAGCACGGGCGGCCGTGTCCGGGGTGTAGAGGAGAGGTGGTTCGGGAAAAGGTAAGCGGGAGACCGACGCACTTCTGTCCTGCTTGCCAGCGGGAGGATAGCCCCGGAGGAGGGGGAGGGTTAGAATCGTTGTGGCAGTAGACGCGAAAGGAGCCAAGGGTGGCTGATCAGTTCGACCTCGTGGTAATCGGCGGCGGGAACGGTGGATATATACCTGCGATCCGGGCCAGCCAGCTGGGGATGAGCGTAGCCCTCATCGAGAAGCGGGAGGGCGGGCATCTCGGAGGGACGTGCCTTAACTTGGGCTGTATCCCGACCAAAGCTTTGCTCCAGACGGCCCATCTATTGCACGACGCCAGAAACGGCGAAGACTACGGGGTCAAGGTCGGCGAGGTAGAGTTCGACTATCCTCAGGCGGCCAAGCGTCGCGAACAGGTCGTCAACCAGCTCAGGCGCGGTGTGCAGGGCCTGATGAAGAAGAACAAGGTCACCGTCTACAACGGTGTAGGCAGCTTCGTCGAACCCAAGAAGATAAAGGTGGAGACCGAAGACGGCGAGGAGGAGCTCGAAGCGGAGAACGTCCTGATCTCCACCGGCTCGGCCGTCAACACCCTGCCAGGCCTGGAGTTCGACCATGAGAAGATCATCTCCTCAGACGACATCGTCACCAACGACGATGGCTACCCGGAGTCCGTGATCATCCTCGGCTCGGGTGCCGTCGGCGTCGAGTTCGCGAGCATGTACAACGACTTCGGCACCGAGGTGACCATCGTCGAGATCCTGGACCGTCTCGTACCGCTCGAAGATCCGGAGATCTCCGAGGCGCTCAAGAAGGAGTTCGAGAATCGCGGCATTACGGTGCTCACGAGTACCAAGGCCGATCCCGAGAGCCTGGAGAAGACCGACAGCGGCGTCAAGATCACCGTGGCCGGCGCAGAATCAGGCGAGCAGGAGGAGACGGAAGGCGAAGGCGGCTCTTATGGCGGCGAAGACCCGCCCACCGGTGAGGCCAGCGAAGCTAGTGGCGACACCCTGGAGGCCGAGGCCTTGCTCGTCGCCGTCGGGCGCAAGACCGTTATCGAGGACCTCAACCTGGAGGCGACCGGCGTCGAGGTCGATGAGCGAGGCATCATCCAGGTGGACGGGTACGGGCGGACGGCCGAGGACGGCGTGTACGCGGCAGGGGACGTAGTCGGGGGTTTCTGGCTCGCCCACGAGGCCGGACACGAAGGCATCATCGCCGTCGAGCACATGGCCGGCGAGGACCCGATGCCCAAGGACAGGAACCTCGTCCCGCGAGTAACCTTCTGTAGGCCCGAGGTGGCGTCTTTCGGCCTCACCAAGGCGCAGGCCGAGGAGGAAGGCTACGAGGTCAGGGAGACGAAGTTCCCGTTCAGGGCTATAGGCAAGGCGCTTATCGAGGGCGAGGCCAACGGGTTCTTCAAAATCGTCGCCGACGAGGAGACAGATCTGATCCTCGGGATGCACGCCATAGGGCCGAAGGTTACGGACCTCATCACCGAGGGCGTCTTTGCCAAGCTCGTCGAGGGCACGCCGGAAGAAATCGGGATGACCATGCATCCCCACCCGAGCCTCTCCGAGGTCGTCGGAGAAGCCGCGATGGCCGCGGAAGGACACCCGATTCATATATAGGTTTCAGGCATCAGCCGTCAGGTGGGGTTTTGGGGCCACGTCGCTCTCGTGCACTTCCTGAGACCTGTAGGACGGAATGGGAAGGCCTCGGCCCTTCCCATTCCGCTCTGAGATAGGTGACACGGCACGGGTCTGCCTCCATGCGATACCATAGGCGCAGAATGCGAAGAAGATAGGAGCGCTGTGGCCCGCAGACAGATCAACCTGAAGGTATTGGACGATGGTACGAAGACCTTCGAGGTCCGCCACCGCTGGGAAGACAGGCCAGTGCCCCCGCCGCCCGACGGGACGCCGACGGAGTACCTGCCCTTCAGGCAGCAGGCGAGGGGAGTCCCTGGCGCGCACGGTCGTCCTGAATGGCTCAAGGCGCGCATCCCAGACGGCGAGGTCTACCGCGACATCAAGGAGACCATGCGCGGCCTGAACCTCCACACCGTCTGCGAGGAGGCCCGCTGCCCCAACATCGGCGAGTGCTGGAACAACCGCACCGCCACTTTTATGATCCTAGGCAACGTCTGTACCCGTTCATGCGGCTTCTGCGCCGTGCTAACGGGCAAACCGACCGAGCTCGACCTCGACGAGCCCTACCGCGTCGCCGACGCCGCGAAGAAGATGGGCCTGGAGCACGCCGTGATCACGAGCGTGAACCGCGACGAGCTCGCTGACGGCGGGGCTTCGATCTTCGCTGGGACGATACATGCTATCAGGGAAGTGGTCCCCGGCTGTGCCGTCGAGGTCCTGACCCCCGATTTCAAGGGCGATCGCGACGCGGTCAAGACCGTCATAGACGCCCGTCCCGACACCTTCAACCACAACATCGAGACGGTACCCCGCCTCTACTTTGCGGTCCGTCCGCAGGCGAAGTACGAACGCTCCCTGGAGGTGCTGCGTTACGCCAAGGAGCTGAACCCTAACGGCCTGACCAAGAGCGGCTTTATGGTCGGTCTCGGCGAAGTCGAAGAGGAGATCCAAACTACGATGCGCGACCTGCGCGATCACGACGTGGACATCCTGACCATCGGCCAGTACCTCAGGCCCTCCGAGAACCATCTGCCGATGAGCCGCTACTACACGCCTAAAGAGTTCGCGAGTCTGCGCAAGTACGGCTTCTCACTGGGCTTCAAGCACGTCGAGAGCGGGCCGCTGGTCCGTAGCTCCTACCACGCCCACGAACAGACTGCCGATGCCAGGCGGAGCCCTGCGGCCGGCGTAACGAGCGTCTAGAGGTCGGGCATGACCCTACAGAAGCGGGCCCGATCCGAAACGACCGTCGATGTGCGGCGGTTGCCTGGATTGACACCCTACGCGGAGGCCTGGGATCTCCAGAAAGATCTAGTACAGCTCAGGAAGAAAGATGGGATCCCCGACACTTTCGTCCTGTGCGAGCACCCGCCGGTCTACACGATTGGAAGGGCGGCCAGGGACGCGGGGAACCTGGGAGCCGGAGAAGAATACCTCAGGGCTCTGGGGGCCGAGGTTTTCTGGAGCGACAGGGGAGGGGACGCCACCTTCCACGGTCCTGGTCAGATCGTGGGGTACCCGATCCTGCGACTCGAGGCCCGCGACACCCACGCCTACCTCCGAGACCTCGAAGGCGTCATCATCCGGGTGCTCGCAGACTACGGGCTCGAGGGCTGGCACCATCCAGAATACACGGGTGTGTGGGTAGGGGAGAACAAGATCGCCGCCATAGGCGTGAAGTTCTCGTCTGGTTGGATCACCTCCCACGGCTTCGCCCTGAACGTGAAGACCGACCTGAGCTGGTTCGACCGCATCACACCCTGCGGCATAAAGGAGTTCGGCATCACCAGCCTGAGCCGGGAATTGAGTCGCGAGGTCTCCCTCGCCGAAGTGGAAGACAAGATCGTCGAGCGCTTTCTCCGGACGTTCCGTTAGTTCAAGATGGCTCCCTCGGATACGCCCAACCGAAGAGGAGCCTCTCGCAGCGTGACCCTCTCGTCAAGCACAGCGCCCTCCCCGCGTCAGTCCTCCCCCCAGGGACAGCCTACAGCAGCGCGAGGATCAGAGGCAAGGGGCGAACTGGACCGGGGCACGGAGGCCCTCAGAAGCCATCCTCGCGGATCTCAGGCTCGGAGAGGTCCTCTACCTCCTGGTCGTAGACGTCCCGGCCTGCAACGAGGCTACGCGGCCTGATGCCCCGCTCCCTCAGCAGCGCCTCCCGGTCGTAGGGGATCCACTCGGCTCCGCCGCTGATGCGCTCAAGCGCCGCTTCGGGGTCCTTGGCCTGCGTTACCTTACGCACCGCTTCGGGCGCCTCTGGCCACTTGTCGGGGTTTCCCGCCGACGAACACTTCGTCCAATGCATAAACAGCTCCAGGGTTTGCGGGTTGTAGTAGAAGCGAGGAGTTCGGCATAACGAGCCTGAGCCGGGAACTCGACCACGACGTCTCCCTCGCCGAAGTCGAAGAGAAGATCGTCGAGCGCTTTCTCCGGACGTTCCGTTAGTCCAAGGGATCGTCCCGGAAACAACGAACAACATCCACTAGAACGCATCCTCTGCGAACGCATTCTCTGGTGCCTGACCCGCCCGGCAGGAGAACATAGACCGGGTAACGAGCCCACGATCAAGGTGCTAGCATGCTCCAGAGTTGCCGGAGCATTGAGGCGTATTCCTGGAGCCTCTGCGGGTTCGTCTCCGTAGTATCCAGGGTGTCCTCAACCGCTTCGATCTCGGGCAAGATGGGCTCGAACCATGCCTTGATCAGCGTTTTGGGCTCCAATCCCATTTCTTCGCGGGCGAAACTCGAGAACGCCTCCCACATGACCCCGACTTCCACTCGCATCTCCTGCTCGACCCGACCGATTTGGTCGGCGAAAATGGCCCATTCTTTCTCTATGTGAGATGTTATCTTGCCTAGGTCATCTTGCGCCCCGAGGTCGGGGCCCCGCACCTCCCGTGGGTGATCCTTCGAGTGGGCGCCCCTACGAGCCCTCCCTCCCAGCCTCCTACCGCGGAGGTAAGCCGAGTGCGCCTCGTCCACACACGTGTTGCGCAGCGCGGCCAAACCACTGGAGAAGGCCATAAGTATCCTCAGTTTGATGAGGCGGGGGGCCAGATCCAGGCACGCCAAAGTCGTCATCATCTCGCTAGCCCTCACCCGATCTTCGTAGGCCATAACATTCATCTCGTAGACCAGTCTCGGACAACTTTTCTCCAGGTTTCGGCATTCCTCCCCGTCCGCGCGTGCTCTGGCCTCGATATAGAGCTTGAAACGCTCCTCCGGGGTAA
>DASTKM010000276.1:0-5448 GCA_035715885.1 Rubrobacter sp. | reverse complement strand
TATCGCGCTCGTGTGGGAAGAGGTTCACGACTTACGAGCGCCGCGAGCCTTTGAGGCTGATGGTGATCAAACGCGACGGCGGGAAGGAGCCATTCGACCGGGAGAAGTTGCGGTCGGGGATGGCGAAGGCCTGTGCCAAGCAGCAGGTCACTGACGAGCAGGTCGAGCTCATCGTCGATGAGATCGAGGCCGAGCTGCGCGAGCGGCGGCGGCACGAGGTCACCTCGAGGCGTCTCGGGGACATGGTGCTTTTGCGGCTCAGGAGGATGGACATGGTGGCTTACCTGAGGTTCGCCTCCGTATACAGGCAGTACACGGACGTGGACCAGTTCCGCACCGAGCTCGTGCGTCTGGCCGGCTCGGGTATGGGCAACGGCAGGTAGGGACCAGAGCGCCCGCAATCAGGGGTAAAGCGGGCGAATCCGGTGATGGAATAAGGGCAACGAGCAGTAGAATGGGAAGGATGGGTATGGAGGTAGACCGTAACAGGCTGGCAGACATAGATCTCACCGAGAACGCGCGCGCCGTTCTGGGGAAGCGCTACCTGAAAAAGAACGAGAATGGTGAGCCTATAGAGGAGCCCATCGAGATGTTCTTGCGGGTTGCGTCGAACATCGCCGAGGGTGAGTTCCGCTTCAAGGAGGGTGAAGAGGCCAAGAGGCTCTACGAGGAGTCGAGGGAGAGGTTCCTCCAGATCATGCTCAGCCGGAGGTTCATGCCGAACTCGCCGACCCTCATGAACGCGGGCAGGGAGCTGCAGCAGCTCAGTGCGTGCTTTGTGTTGCCCGTCGAGGACTCTATAGACGGCATCTACGACACCCTCAAGCACCAGGCTGTCATCCACAAGAGCGGCGGCGGGACGGGCTTCGGCTTCTCTCGTTTGCGTCCGAAGAACGACCTGGTGAAGTCTACGATGGGCGTTTCTTCCGGTCCCGTCTCGTTCATGGCCATATACGACGCTTCGACGGACAAGATCAAGCAGGGCGGGACCAGGCGCGGGGCGAACATGGGCATCCTCAGGGTCGACCACCCTGACATCGAGGAGTTCATCGACTGCAAGAGGGACAACGACCAGATCAACAACTTCAATATCTCCGTCGCCATAACCGACGAGTTCATGGAGGCCGTCGAGGGTGACACCGACTTCGAGCTCACGAACCCCCGCGACGGCGAGATCATGAAGACTGTTCGGGCCAGGGACCTGTTCAGGAAGATCGTCGAGGGGGCTTGGCTCAACGGTGAGCCTGGCGTCGTCTTCATAGACAAGATCAACGACGACAACCCGACGCCACAGTTCCCGATAGAGTCCACGAACCCTTGCTCGGAGGCGCACTTGCCGCCTTATGACTCGTGCAACCTGGGCTCGATCAACCTGGAGCGCTTCTACCGGGAGGATACAGGAGACGTCGACTGGGACGACCTGAGAGAGACAGTACACACCGCGATCCGCTTTCTGGACAACGTTATCGAGCAGAACAACTACCCTCTTCCCGAGATCGACGAGATGAGCCGCGGGAACCGACGTGTAGGGCTCGGGGTCATGGGCTTCGCTGACCTCCTTATAAAGCTCGGTATCACCTACGACTCGGAAGAGGGCCTCGCCTTCGCCGAGAGAATAATGAAGTTCGTGGACGACGAGGCCTGGGAGGAGAGCAGGGCCCTCGCCGAGGAGCGTGGCGTTATGCCCAACTACGAGGGTTCGCGCCACCAGGCACGTGGTGACAGGGTCCGCAACGCGACCGTCACCACGATAGCCCCGACAGGAACGATCTCCATGATCGCCGGCTGCTCCGGTGGCATCGAGCCGCTCTTCGCCGTGGCCTTCATGCGTCGCCAGGCCGATATGGAGATGCCCGACGTCAACCCCGAGTTCGTGAAGCTCGCCAGAGAGCGCGGCTTCTACTCCGAAGAGTTGATGAAGAAGATCGCAGAACACGGCTCAGTGCGCGACGTCGAAGAGGTCCCTGACGACGTGCGCAGCGTGTGGGTCACCTCCCACGACATAACTTCAGAGTGGCACGTCAGGATGCAGGCCGCCTTCCAGAAGTACACCTCGATGGGTATCTCCAAGACCATCAACCTGCCCAACGAAGCGACACCCGAGGACGTAGAAGACGCCTACCGCCAGGCTTACGCCCTGAACTGCAAAGGGATAGCAGTCTACCGCGACGGCTCGCGCGACGCCCAGGTCCTGTCCACGGGCAAGACGGGCGGGGAGAAGCCGACCATGACGCCGGCCTCCCCCGAGGCGCCGACCGCGCCCCCCGTTACTCCCCCGGCGGGCGCGTCCCAGGAAGGGCAGCAGCAGACCTTCTCCTCGCTCGCCGAGGCGCGCAACGGAAGGCCGCGCACCCTAACGGGCGTGACCAAGAAGATACGTACAGGCCACGGCTCGATGTACGTAACGATGAACGACGACGAGTTCGGGCCGAGGGAGTGCTTTGTCATATTGGGCAAGCCGGGCGGCACCGCCGCCGCGTTCTCGGATGCGCTGGGGCGTATGATCACGATGGCCCTTACCCACGGCGCCACTCCCGCAGAGGTGGTCCACCAGCTCCGCGGCATCCAGGACGGTCACCCCGCTGGCGTAGGACCGAACGCCGTCCTCTCCGTCCCCGACGGTGTGGCGAGAGCCATGTCCGAGAACTACCTGATCGAGGACAGCCTGCCAGACACCCGCGAACTCCCGATCATCGGGGCCTGCCCCGACTGCGGCAGCGGCCTGACCCGCCAGGAGGGCTGCGTTGTCTGCCACTCCTGCGGGTACTCGAAGTGTAGCTAGAAATCCAACGGCGACCTCCCAGGGACGGATCTGCCCGGTCCGTCCCTCTTCTTATGCCTCTCCGTCCCGGCGCTCCCTATCCAGGCTTTGATCTTCGAAAGACGCGGGGTCTTCTGAGGGTTCTATGTGGATGAAGAAGGTGCACTGGGGTAACGCCTCGGCGACTTCTTCTTCTATCTTCTCGGAGAGGTCGTGGCCCTGCTTAACGGTCCACAGACCTGGCACGAGAATGTGCATGGAGACGAACCGGCGTTGTCCGGCCGCACGCGTGCGTAAGGCGTGGAACCGGATTCCCTGTCTCTCGTAACGGGACAGAATTCTCAAGATGACTTCCTGGTCTTCCGGAGGCAGGGCCCGATCCAGCAATCCTTCCGCGGTGTCGCGCAGAAGCCGGAAACCCGTCCAGACGATGTTAGCAGCGACGACGAGCCCGATCAGGGGGTCGAGCACGAGCCACCCTGTGAGCTGCACCATCAAGACGCCGAGAACGACGCCTGCTGAGGTCCACACGTCCGTGAGCAGGTGCTGCGCGTCGGCCCTGAGCGTGATCGATCGCAGCCTCCTTCCCGCCCGCAAGAGCACGAGCGCGACGCCCCCGTTGAGCACTGCGGCGCCGAGCGTGATGGAGAGGCCGAGCCCCACGTTCTGAAGTGGTTGCGGGTCCATCAGCCGGCCCCACGCCGTAACCCCGATCCAGGCCGCAGCGATGATTATCAGGGCGCTCTCCAACCCGCTAGAGAAATATTCCGCCTTGCTATGGCCGAAGGCGTGTTCCTCGTCCGGCGGACGTACGGCGAAGGTCAGCGCCCACAGCGCCGCCACCGCGGCGACGAGGTTGACCACAGACTCGGCCGCGTCGGAAAAGAGACCGACGGACCCCGTAAGATAATAGGCCCCGAGTTTGAGCCCTATAGTAATCACAGCAGCCGCTATCGAGAGCACAGCGTAGCGGCGCGCAGACCCGCCGTTCGTTACGCTCCCCTTCGTCACCGCCGCCTCACTCGGGGAGATGCGCACCTTGAATCAGCGAGAGCCTCAATGAATGTCGGGATCGCAGCAAACACTTCCACTTTCTACCATCTTCCCGATAAACTCAGTCACAAACCCCGCGACCCACTCCTACACCACAACAGGTAGTATTCGGCCCAT
Organism: Rubrobacter sp.; assembly: GCA_035715885.1. Taxonomy (GTDB): domain Bacteria; phylum Actinomycetota; class Rubrobacteria; order Rubrobacterales; family Rubrobacteraceae; genus Rubrobacter_D. The sequence goes on along the minus strand of DASTKM010000276.1, from coordinate 1,517 downwards.
AGAGCTTCGGAGGTTGCTAGTGTGGCTGCCGGCCCTTGGACCCCGTGTCGGGACGCAGCCACAATGTGACGTGCTCAGGTTGCATCGTCTCCTTCACCACCCCTACCAGGTCGTCGCTGAGGGTGCCCAGATCTGTCTCGTCACGTAACCGGGCGTTGAAGGCGCTGAGCATCTTTGCCGCATCATACTTCCTGCGGTAGAAACGCCTGTCTATAATCGCCTGGATGCGCCGTCGCAGAGGAGCGAAAAGAGCCGCGATCATCAAAGTCGAAGCGACTACGGCCAGTTGCGGCAGCTCCTCGTGGCCGGTGAGTCCGACGAAAACACGCTGCGATAGGACGATGCCGCTGACGTAGACTGCCACCAACATCGTGGTAAGTGAACCGTAGACCAGAGTACGGTTTATAAGAAGGTCTATGTCGTAGAGATGGTGCTTGACGATGGCTATGCCCGTGAAGACCGGCAACCCGAGCAGGGCGACGTTGCTGACCACGATGCCGACCGGCCCGTTCCAGAGGTTGATCAAGAGACTCACACAGAGGGTGCCAACCGCAACCGCACCCCCGTAAGCGAGCCATTTGATCTGCTGGCCTTTCTCGCTACCGGCGTGCCGGAGCCGAACGATGAGTGAGACGGCTGAGGCTACCATGGCCCCCGCGGCTACTATGCTACCTGCGACTCCCACTAGCCTCACAATAGGCGCATCGACGCCATAAGGGTTCGCAATCTGTGGGAAGTCTTCGAGCGGACCGGCCTCCAGCGCGTAGCCCACCACTACGCCGGCGATCCCGAGCACCGCGACCCAGGCCACGGGCCGCCAGCGGTGCGAAGGTAGCCGACCGTCGGGGAACAACAGCAGCACGAAGGTCGTGGGGACATAAGTCAGAAGAATCCACGCCCATGAACTGAACCACGCCGCCGTCTCGGCCAGGCTCACTTTGCCAAAACCGCTCGCCAGCCAGAACTCGACGTAGTCACCCGCGAAGGAGTTGAGGCCTATCGTCACGCCCACGCTGCAGAAGAGCCAACCTATGGTGTTGCGGGGGTGGCGGGAAGCGATTATAGCGCCCACGACCGAGAAGGTTAACAGCGTAACCAGGTTAGCGAATACGCTTGCATCATTCGTCTCGCCGCGGAACGAGAGATCCGGAACGGTGGAGCTCGCCGCGCGAGACAACGCGATCCCGCCCACAAGCAGCGCAACGGAAAGCACCACAAGCGACCAGCCAAGCCAGGCGGCTCGTCGCTCCATCCTACCAACTCCTCGATCCTGGCCCTTTGCCCCTTCTGTCACCACACATCCAATCTACATGACGACCGTCTCCCAAGCGTTACGACAAGCGTTACGAAACCGGCCTTATTCGTTAGGGCCGGTCGTGTTCCCCAGAATCCTCCAGCAAGGTGTGTGAATAGAGTCAATGGGATGCCCCTTGCTAATTCAGCTTTTCCCACACGAGCATCAAGCGCACGAGCTCAACGATACCTGGCGGTGGTTGTGGCAGGATCTGCTTCCCGGA
>DASTKM010000275.1:0-3710 GCA_035715885.1 Rubrobacter sp. | reverse complement strand
AAACGTAAAGAGCAAGATGAGCACGGCAGCCGTCAGGCCAATTACCTCGGAGAGGTGCGTCGATGGCTTGGATACCTTCTGCCCAAGATAGCCGCCGGCGGCCGGGTTCAGGCCGGCCTTCTCTAGTGGGCGGTCGAGGCTAATGATCCGTTGTGCCTCCTCGATGCTGAGCTCCGAGGGGCTGTCTTTCAGGTTGAGGGAGATGTAGCCGATCGTACGCTTCTTGTTGAGTTGGTCGGCACCCTGCTCGCTGAATGGACCGACGGCGTGGGTGACCGCAGAGTCCTTGCCAAAGGCACTTGTGACCTGTTCTATCGGCTTCTTGTATCTGGTATCGGAGAGTTTTGCACCGGCCGGAGCCCGGAAAGCGATCGGGACCGAGCCGTTGGCCTGCTCAGGGAACTTGTCACGAAGAAGGTCGCTGGCCGCCTGGCTGTCGGTACCTGGCAGCGAGAGGTCGTCGTTGGTCTCCTGGCCGACGATCCTGGCCACACCCACGATCGTGAGTGCGACCACCAGCCAGAGTGCAAGGACCCGCACGAGGTGACGGGCGCAAAAGTGTCCCATACGGTAGAGCAACGGTGTCAACACGCTCTCCTTATGACCTGTGGTCCATACATCGTGCCAAACATCTGTATCTCGGTCGGATCGCCCAATGGCAGCATACTCGCCCGCAATAGGGCGGCGCATCCCTCAAATGGGGTATTTTCAGCCTGTGAGCACACTCGGGCCCCAAGGCCTCCGCTCGTCAGCATTTCGGCTTGTCAGGATTTCACGTTTCGGGACTTGTTTGCTGAGCTATGTTGTCTTGTTTGTACTTGGCTCGCTGGGATTCTTCGAAGAGTTTGGAGGTGTCTGGGCGGCTGAACAGGTCGAAGGTCCAGTCGGCGAGTACGTGTGCCCTGTTGAGGTCGTAGCCCAGCTCGTACAGGTAAACCCCCTTCCAGATGAACGCCCCGAGCAGACCACCCAGCTTTACTCCAAGGATGTCGACTAGGGCGCTACCCTCCCCGAGATCCACCAGCTGGCCTACGGAACGGTAACGGAAGGCTACGGGTGCCTGGTTCTTGTTCTCTGCCACGAGGTTCGCCGCTGCCCTCTTGCCCTCCTGTTCTGCGGCCTGGGCAAGGGCTGGGACCGGTGGTCCGTCGTATTGTATGCTCGTGCAATCGCCCACGGCATAGACTCCGGGCCGGCCCTTCACCTGCAGGTACTGGTCGATGAGGATCCTTCCGCGATGGTCTTTTTGCACGTCCAGGTTACCTACCAGAGGAGGGGGCTCAATCCCGGCGGCCCAAACGGTGGTGCGAGTCGGTATTGTACGACCGCCCGAGATCACCACGGCATCAGGCCTGACCTCTTCGACCTTGGCGTCGTTGATGACCTCTATTCGCTGAGCGGCGAGCCTGCGCCTTGCGGCGTTCACCAGTGAGGAATCGAGACCTTTGAGGATCTGGTCGCCTGCATTAACCAGCACGACGCGCACACGGTCGAACTTGACGTTGGGATAGTCATCCTCGAGCACGTCGAACATCAGGTCGTGCATGTCGGCCGCGGCCTCGACCCCGGTGGGACCTCCGCCGACGACGACGAAGGTGAGCAGGTCGTCGGGAGCCTGGCCGTCGAGGTGCTCGGCTTCCTCAAAGCAGTCGATCACGTGGTTACGAACCCGCAGGGCGTCTCGCAGACCCTTGACATCCATGGCATTCTCTTCTGCGCCTGGGGTGCCGAAGTAGGTCGTGCGGCTGCCCGGAGCCAGGACAAGGTAGTCATAAGGGTAGTCGCGCTCAGCCGTCTTGACCCGGCGAGCCTCGAAGTCCACGCCCACCACCTCATCCTGAAAGAACTCTACCCCCAAAGGCTTCAATATGCGCCTGAGGGAGTGGGCCACATGGCGCACCTCCGCGTTGCTTGGGATGACCGAAGGCACCATCGGCCAGAAGGTGGTGTAATTCATGCGATCCACCAGGGCGACGCCCACATCTTCGGTCCCGCGGAGCGCTCGCGCCAACCCCCTCGCCACAGAGAGGCCTCCGAATCCGCCGCCGATGATGAGGATCTTGGTCGGGGCGCGCGCGTAGCTGCCTTTGAGCGGGATGGGTCTGCGTAGCCGACTATAAGCTCCCCAAGCTGCGCCCAGGGTCAGGCCACCCATCGCCAGTTTGCTTCTCATGTTGTCCTCTCTTGGTCCAGTTGGCTTTGCCAGGATAGCATTTCAGCACGCTCCGGCCTTCGGCCTTCGCTTGTCAGCACGGCGGCTTCGCCGCCTTGTCAGCACTTCAGCACTTTGTTGGCAGGTGGCTCGGTGTGCGAGGTGCTCACGCTTTGGGGACGGTGTTGGGTCAGATGCTACCGGCGGCGACGAGTACCAACCAGAGGGCGGACCAGATTAGGAGGAGAGCAGCCCACAGGAACTTGCGTTCGCTCGAGAAGACACGTCCTGCGACTATCGGGGGGACGCATCCTGCGTAGAACAGGCCAACGAGGAAAAGCGTTACGCCCGGTGTCGTTACCGACGCGAACGGGAGCGAAGAGGAGCCCTGAGCGGTCTGTATCAGCATCGTGACCAGAAAGCCGTTGCAGGCGTTTAGAGGGTAGGCGATCAGGGGGTAGATGTTTCCGGCCACAGAGCCGAGGAGGCCGAGGATCAGGATCGGCCCTGAAAGCGGCACGGCAATGAGGTTCGTGAACACCCCAACGATGGAGACCTGCTCGAATGTGGCTGCGACTATGGGTGATGTCGCGATCTGTGCCGCCAGAGAGACGGAGATGAGGTTCGACAGGTGCGCCGGGGGGCTCTTGAGGAGCCTTAGCAAAGATCTCTCCAGGAGAGATTTCAGGGGTCTGGTAAGCAGAAGGATCCCGAATACGGCGGCCACAGAGAGCTGGAAGCCCGTGCTGTAGATGAGTTGTGGGTTGTATGCTAGCACCAGGGCAAGCATCGTGGTCATGAAGTGCAGGGGCGTGCATACCAGCACAAAGCATCCCGTGTTGATTGGTGCCAGGGCTCCCGTCGAGGGGCACCCTCACCTTCACCCTCGTGCCAGCCCTGGCTCTCGATTTGCTCGCGCCCCACCTGAGGTTACTCAAGGATCTGATCTAATGTGAGCCGATACACTCTCATAGGGCGGAAGTCCTCCGATCCGATTCACCATGCCGGATACGGCCCTCGCAGAACCTTCCGCAGGCTTCGGTGAATTGGCGCTGAAATGGAAGCTTCCTCCTGGACAGTTCATACGTCTATGGTTTCCAAGAGAACGAGAGTGGACAGTGGAATCGAGGGTGAGCATTCTCACGCTCGGCGTGAGTGACCTCCAACGAGCCGTCGCCTTCTATCGCGACGGATTGGGATGGCCCATCTCCGAGGTTGGTGGCGAGGAGGTCGCGTTCTTCAAGACGGGTGGAGTGGTGATCTCCCTCTTCCCGAGGGTGTCGTTCGCAGCCGACGCAGGCCTCTATTTAGATGATGTGGAGCACGGCGGGTTCTCGCGCGTCTCGCTAGCGCACAATGTGGCTGAGGAGGGGTAGGTGGATGCGATACTCGCAGAAGTCACGTCGCAGAAGTGCCTGCGGCAAGCTCCTCCTGCCCGCTACCATCGGTGTTGATCACGTTGATCTCTCCCTTGTCGGCGAAGGCTATCTTTCCACCGTCTGGCGACCAAACCGGATCCGCCAGTTTGTGGGTGCTGGTCAGCTTGCATAGGCCCGTG
>DASTKM010000274.1:0-7259 GCA_035715885.1 Rubrobacter sp. | reverse complement strand
GCTACTACGGCTTTATGGGGGAGCCCGCGCTGGCAAAGGCCACCTTCGAGCGCTGGACGAACCGCGTGCCCGAAGACGCCGACATGCTCATAAACGCGGGCCTGACTCTCTTCGACGCCGCCGACTATGTCGAGGCCCTGGAGTTCTTCGAGAAGGCCATCGAGGCCGCAGCAGAGGAGGTGCAGAAGTGCGGCGCGCGGACCTTCAGGGCCAACGCCCTGGATATGCTCGGCCGCTACGCCGAAGCCGTGGGGGCCTACGAGGAGGTCATAGCAGGGGCGTCAGACTGGTGGGAGGCCCACGCGAACCTCGGGATCTGCCACGCCCGCAACGGCAACCTGGAGAAGGCCGAGGCGGCCTTCAGGCGGGGCCTCGAAGACTGTCCTGGCTCGCCGGAGATCAGGGACGAACTGGCCGCCCATCTGCTCGCCCTGAGGAAGGATCTGCCCGAGGCCTTGAGGCTCTCAGAGGAGGCCGTGGCGCTGGGGCGGGATGAGATCCGGCACCTCATAACCCTGGGGGAGGCCAGGCTCGCCCTGGGAGACGAAGCCGGGGCCGCCGAAGCCTACGGCGCTGTACTTGCTCTGGACCCTGAGAACCCAGAGGCCCACCTCGAGCTCGGCATTATCAACGAGCGCAAGGGAGAGATGGAGCGGGCAGAAGAGCACTTTGTGGAGTCACTCAAAGTAGATCCCGCGAACCCCCGCACCCTCTACTCGTACGCCAGCCTCTACTACACAGCGGACGACCTGGAGGCAGCGGAGGAGATCCTGGAGCGGGCCATAGCAGCTGACGCGAGATACTCCCCCGCCCTCTCTGCGCTCGCCAGCATCCAGGCCCGCCGCGGCGAATACGGCGACGCGCTCGACTACATCGAGAAGGCCGTGGATGCCGGTGAGAGCGACGTCGAGCACTTCAGGAGCGCGCTGGAGTTCGCGCCCCTGCACGCCGACCCACGCTTCCGCACCCTCCTCTCCCGCATGGTTGGCGACAGGAGCAACGGACACGGTTAGGATGCCGGCCTTGACGGCTTTCGGGCTACTGTTGATCCTCACGGGGCTGGCCGGCCTCTCCTTTGGCGCCTACGCCCTGCTGCGCGGTGGAAGGGGCCAACAGGGTAGGATCGGCCCTATACCAGAACGCGGCGTCCACCTCATCGCCGGGACGAGGATGCTCCTGGTCGGAGCCCTCTGCGTCGCCGCCGGTCTCTACCTGCTCCTTAGCTAACCGGCTTGCCACCAGGCACGCGTGGGACACCTCTGGTATTCGCCCCCTCACCGCCCGCTGCGGTCCTCGCGCAAGAGGCAGGCGCCGATGAGGGCCAGGAACGCCATCGACGAGAACACCGTCCGCACGCCGTTCCAGAAGTTCCAAGGCCCCTCGTAGGCGGCCCGATCGCGCCGAGCAGCTTGCACCCAGAATGCCGACTAGCTTAAATGCTAGAGAAGCTTCAGCTTCGCCGTGGAGTCCCTCAGGTCTTCGAGAAAATCTTCCATCTCGCGGATACGCCGGGCGGCCAGATCCTTGCTGCTCTGCAGGACGAGGAGGTCGGGGATCTTCTGCCGCAGGCTCTCCGCGTTCCAGATCGCCGTCGGTATATCAGGCACGTCGTCTTCCGTGCCTACCATGGCCAGCATGCGGGAGATGCCTATGGCGCCAAGGTAGTCGAGGCCGACCGCGTCTTTGAGGAGAATGGTCTCAGAAGCCGTGCTCGTGGGCGCTCCTGGCGGATGGTGTTCGATCGCCTCTATGACCGCCTGGCTCGCCTGCGGGGGGAAATCCCAGTCCTGGAGGATACGGCTGGCCACCATCGCCGACCGCTTGGCGTGGTCAGGCGGCTCCCTCAAAGCGTAGGCTTTGTAGAGCCCGACATCGTGTAACAGGGCGGCCGCGCGCAGAATTTCGACGTCGTAGGAGACTCCCTCCGAGGCCGCCAGCTCTTCGGCCAGAGCGAAGACCCTCAGGCAGTGGGCGTACCCGTAAACAGGATGCGTCCCGACCCTGGCGATATGAGCCTCGATCTCTTCTACCACCGTTTTCATGGCAGAGAGTCTAGCGAATAGGTCCCGCCGGTGCGAGCGTGGCTTCGCCAGGAGCCGGGAGGGCGCCTTACCGCCGTTTGCGAGGGTCGCGAAGCAGGGCGGCCTGGCCCACATCGTCTACGGTTAGCATCCCCACGAGATTGCCATCCTTTACAACGGGCAGGGCCCTGAGGCCGCTCTCCTGCAGGATACGGTTGCCGTCTGTAAAGAGGTCGGCGTCTGGCGAGATGGTCGGAAATTCTGACTTCATCAGGTCGCGGACGATGGCGTAGCGGTCGGGGGAGTGGGCCGCGGCCATGATCTCATTGCGGGTGATAATGCCGACCAGATGTCCTTCCTCGTCGAGGACAGGGAAGTCTTCCTGGTAACCGTGGATTACGGAGTCGAGGATCTGGCCGAAGTTGTGGTAGGGCGTTACTGTCTCGGTTCGGCCCTTGGTACCCATTACGTCTGAGACCGTGAGCCCGCGCAGCTGCTCCCGCTGGCGGACCAGTTGGCCCTCGCCGCTCGCGCCAAGGAAGACGAAGAAGCCGATGATGGCGAGCAGGAAGTTACTGGTAAAGAAGCCGAAGAGGATGAAGAGGACGGCGAAGGCCTGCCCTACGGTCGAGGAAATGTCCGTGGCGCGCAAGAGTCCCAGGCGTGTGGCGAGCAGGCCGCGTAGCACACGGCCGCCATCCATCGGAAAGGCCGGTATCAAGTTGAAGACCACGAGGGCGACGTTGATGATGCCCAGCGTGGCGAAGACCTGGCCCAGGGACCCTACCCCCGAGATTATGTCCGTCGGGACCGAGAGGTTGCCTCCGAAGAGCAGGGCAAGCCCGAAGAATACAGGGGCTAGCACGACGTTGACGAGCGGCCCGGCTACGGCGACCTTCACCTCGTCGATGGGTCTCTCTGGAAGAGACTTCATCCTGGCGAGCCCGCCGATGGGCAAAAGCGTGATGTCTTGAACCTCGCTCCCGAGACGTATCGCTACCAGCGAGTGGCCGAACTCGTGAAGCAGGACGCAGAAGAACAGCGCGACCACTATACCGACGGTGACGAGCGCGTCCACAAGGCTGCCGGAATCCCTGAAAGCGAGATAGCCGAAGAAGGCCAGCAGCAGGAAGAAGCTCCAGTGGACCTTCACGTCTATGCCGAAAGCGCGTCCAATCTTGAAAGATCCACCCATCATGGTGAGTTTACCCCACCCGCCGGCCGGCGATGTGATCCGAAACCCCCTCTCCCTGCTAGAATCGAGGGGTGGAGGAACGCACCCAGGACTACCGTCTCGTTACGACCGCGGAAGACCTTGCCGCCGTCGCGAAGACTCTGCAAAGCGCCGAAGCCATAGGCGTGGACATCGAGACCACAGCCCTCTCCCCCCACGACGGAGGGATGCGCCTTCTCCAGCTCGCCACCCCAGAGGAGACGTTCGTCATAGACGTCTTCGAGGTCGGTGACCTCTCGCCACTCACAGAGGTGCTCGAAGGCGGACCGGTCAAGGTGGGGCACAACCTGAAGTTCGACTACCAATTCTTGCACGCCATGTACGGGATCTCGCTCTCACCCCTCTTCGACACGATGCTCGCCGCCCAGGTCCTGGATGGCGGCAACTACGCGCCGTCCTACTCCCTGGAAGCCGTGGTTGAGCGTTACCTCGACGAGTCGCTCGACAAGTCCCAGCAGAGGAGCGACTGGTCTGGGGAGTTAAGCCGCGGCCAGCTGGAGTACGCCGCCCGCGACGCGGCCATCCTGCTCCCTTTGCGCGAACGTCTCGCGGAGGCACTGGAGGCGGAGGAGCTGGGATTCGTCTCGAAGATAGAGTTCGCCGCTGTCGCCTCGATAGCCGAGATGGAACTCGCAGGCATCAAGCTCGACCTACAGAGGTGGAAGGAACTGGAGAGAGTCGTCCGCGAGCGAAGGGACAGGGCGGCCCTGGAGCTGGAGTCGCATTTCCCGGAACCCGAGGGCGTGCTGCCGCTGGAGGGGCTCGGTCCACGCCTCAACCTCAACAGCCCTCAGCAGATCACGGACGCCTTCAGGTCACTCGGGATAGAGCTTCCGGATACCAAGGTCTGGACGCTCCTCAAGGTCGAGCACCCTGCCGCCCAGGCCCTTCTCCGCTACCGCGAGCTCCAGAAAAAGCTAGGCACCTACCTCGAGACCTACCCCAAGTTCATCCACAAGAAGACGGGACGCATCCACGCGAACTTCCTGCAGTGCCGCGTGCCGACCGGGCGTCTCGCCTGCGCGGCTCCGAATATCCAGCAGATCCCGCACGAGGACGAGTTCCGCCGCTGCTTCGTGGCCGAGGATGGCAACACGCTCGTCATAGCGGACTACTCGCAGATAGAGCTGAGGATACTCGCCGAGGTCTCAGAAGATCCCGCTTTCGTCGGGGCTTTCCAGAGGGGCGTGGACCTCCACCGACTTACGGCGGCCACGATGTACAACGTGTCCATGGACGAGGTCACCAAGGCCCAGCGCACGGCGGCCAAGCGCATAAACTTCGGCCTGATGTACGGCCGCGGCGCACGGAGCCTCTCGGCACAGCTCGGCACGGACGAGGAACGTGGTCGTCAGCTCATAGATGAGTACTTCGCCAACTACCCCAAGGTGCAGCGATTTTTGCAGCGTACGGCCAACCGGGCAACGAGAGACAGGACCCTCAGGACGCTCGCGGGCAGGGTCAGGAAGTTCGGCAACGATCCTGTGGCAGACGACCGGGGCGCGATGCGCCGCGAGGCGATGAACTATCCGATCCAGGGTGCCAGCGCAGACATAGCCAAGCTCGCCCTATCCTACATCCGCAGGGAACTTAAGGACACTGACGCCCGTCTCATAAACTCCATCCACGACGAGTTCGTCGTCGAATGCGCCGAGGAGCTTGCTCCTGAGGTTTCGGAGAAGACCAGGCAAGCCATGACCAGGGCGGGTGAGAAGCTGCTCGAGAAGGTACCTGTCGAGGTCGAAGTCGAAGTCTCGCGCGAGTGGAGGAAGTGATGACTCCGCCCGCCAGAGCAGGCGGCTTCTCGGAACACGCTCGGGGTAGCACTTAGGCCTATCGGCGGTTCACCTTCGTTTTGAATAGCACGGTGGATATACTGCCCGCGACACCTGAGGATGCCGACGCCCTTACACGTATCGCCTTAGCGGCGAAACTGTACTGGGGGTATCCGGAGTCCTGGATCCAGCACTGGAGAGATAGCCTGACTATCACCCCGGAGTTCGTTAGGAACAGCAGAGTCTACGCGTCCGTCTCAGGCGGCGAACCCTGCGCCTTCGATTTGTGATCCCCCTGGACCTCGAGGAGCTCGCGGTGCCTGAAACGGCGTCGGCCTGTACAACACCCGCGGAGAAAGAGCCGGTCATCCTCTACGGTAGCGTCGGATGATAATCACCGATGAATGCCCTCGAGACGAGCGAGCATGACTTCTGCCGGCCAGCGCAAACCGTGCTAGGGTGCACAGACGGTTCTATACCAGTACGGAGGACGGTATGGAGGACCAGGGAGTGCCGGAGGCGTGGATCGGGCAAGAGGTAATCCTCCACACCGTTTCCGACCGAGAGTTTCTAGCAAATCTCGTAGAGGTCAAGGATTTTGGCTTTGCTTATCAGTTTAGAGACAGTGAGGACATAATATTTGCACCTTGGAGCGTGCTCCGTTGGATGCGCCAACCAGGTGATGATGCCGAGCACATGCGACGCGGAGAACTTGGGGAGTTCGACTAATCTGTTGTTTCTAAGAGCCGCGAGGATGACGTTCAGGGCCTTTCGGCCCCGGTACTGCGCTTCTATTCCCCCTCTCTGTGCCCTTTCACCCGCGGCACAGGCGAACCATTCGTGGATGTTTCTATTGGGCACCCGTAATCCGTTCACGCTGAAACAGGGCGACAACGTATCGTCAACGTGGGAAAGTAAGCTATCAGCCGATGGCTTCGGGCGGTGCGATTGGAAGAGGAGAACGGAGGCTCCAGGGAGCTACCCTGATCTCAGTGCCTCCGTTTCTCTCCTCTACTACCTCCTGGGCGGTGCCAGTAGTTATTGGCTTATTGCGCTTGAGCCTCCCAGATGTTTTCGCAGTTCTGTTTGACGATGTCCTGGTTATCGACGTAGGCCGTGTCGTTGTCACCAGTGCCGCAGTTGACGTTGTCCTCGAAACCGTCCGCAGCGCTGATCGTGTCATTGCCGGGACCACCAAACAAGTCGTCGGTACCGAACCCGCCGTCTATGCGGTCGTTACCGGCCCTGCAACTTACCTCGTCGTCACCACTGCCGCCGTAGCAATCGTCGTTGCCTCCCAGACCCACGATCGTGTCCGCGGCACCGAGTCCATAGATCCGGTCCAGCTGATTGGTGCCTGTGAGCTCATCCTGCTTAAAAGTGCCCCTTATGTCTTGGGCCAGCGCCACCCCGCTAAGCACGATCACTCCTACCAACAACGCCCCGCCAAGTAGAACCATCCGGCGTAGCATGAGCATTACCTCCTTTACCAATAGTGGGGCGGCCAGAACCCCTTTTATGCCCGCCCCGGTTAGCTAACGAGAGAACTCTACACCATCAGGAAGGTACCACGCACCCCTCAAAGAGGGACTATTGGTGCATCTAGTTGTTAGTAGTGGGGTGCCAAATGCCTGCAGATAGGCTTATTCACCCGAGTGCGTGGAAGGTTAGTTCTCGTAAGGTCGACGCAAGCAAAACGTGTTGACACGCCTCCCTCAGTTGCTACTATGTGCAACCGTAAAGGAACAACCCAAAGTAGAGGCTGAGAAGCCCGCCCCAATTATGGGCGCTTAAGAGACGGGCAGAGCCAGTAGCGCAACCGACTACCGAGAATGCGGTGGTCGGTTGCGTTTCGCTTTGGGCGAAAGGAGGTGAGAGGGCCTTGAGCTGTCGTATGACCCGGGACGGACACGCATGAAACCTAGGGTGACAGCTCAGCTTCATTCATCTTCGGGCAGGAGCTCGAAGATCCTCAGAGACCACACGCACATCGAGACCGTCGTGGAAGTGGCCGGGGTGGGTAGGTTGGTACTAGATGTGGACAGCGGAGGCGGCTACTCGCTACGGGCGTATCCCGAGGGCAGCGAAGATCCGAGCCGAGACCTGCTCGCAGTTGGCGTGGTGCATGCCGACGGGATCGTAGCGATCCACCCGGAGCGGTTGGCTGCTTTTAATGGTGAGCAAGGTGCCCCAGGCCCCGAGCGAAGGCCCAATGTGTGAGGTTCCTAT
>DASTKM010000273.1:0-8604 GCA_035715885.1 Rubrobacter sp. | reverse complement strand
AATACGCATGATGTCGCTTTCAAGGGTCCTGCAGTGGATGGAATACGTCTGTGCCGCATCTGGGTACTTGTCGAACACTGCCCTCAGCTCATAGAAGAAGTCGGAATCTGTTTCAGGGCCGCATTGGTTTTCTTCTGTCATGGCCTCCTCCTCTCGATCGCTGCTCTCGTCACGCCCGTCGTGGTCTACAACGCTACCACGCTAGCAAGCGGCGATGAATCCGTGATGAATCCTTGGCGAACTTCTTAGAACTCCATAAAGCGGAAGTTCAACTTCTGAGAATTCACCTTCCACGCACTCGGGTGAATAAGGCAGCCGACCAGCCGCCCCCTGTCTAGATCCTCGCGTACCGCAGGCTAATATCTCCATGCCTCGCCGCGCTCTTAGCCTAAAGACAAAGAGCCGAAAGACAAAGAAGACATCGCTCCTGCGTAGTCCTTTGCGCCGTGTACTTCCCTCAGGCAGTGGCCCCGGTTTCTCTCTGAATGGCGGTTAGCGGCGCGGCAATGCTCTCTAGGGAGCGCCGCTCTGCCCTGACGCCGAGGATCAGCTCCGCGATGGCCACCCCGATCATCAGTACTGCAGCTATGCCGAATCCGATCAGCAGGCTAGATCTGTTACCCGTGCCGATGAGTTGGCCGAAGATGATGGGGCCCGTGATCCCCCCCCAAAGCCGTGGCTATGGAGTAAAACAGCGCTATGGCCATAGCCCTTATCTCCATTGGGAAGACCTCACTCACCGTCAGGTAAGCCGAGCTGGCAGCCGCCGAGGCGAAGAAGAACATGACCGTCCAGAGCATCGTCAGGGTGGTGGCGCCCAGCAGATTCTGGGAGAACAGGTAGCTCGTCAGCCCAAGGATGGCCCCGGACGCTATGTAGCAGCCGCTTATCATCGGCACCCGGTCCACCCGATCAAAGTAGCGCCCGAGCAGGAGCGGTCCCGCCAGGTTGCCGATGGCGAAGGCCGCCAGGTAGTAGGGGGCATTGGCCGCGGATACTCCGTAGAAGCTACTCAGAACCAGGGCGTAGGTGAAAAGGACGGCATTGTAGAGGAATGCCTGGGTGGACATGAGTATGAGTCCCAGCACGGTGCGCCTCGGGTACGTAGAAAACACCTTCTACGAGCATCGCTGAAAAGTACTCGTCAGAGCCTAGCCGCCTCCCACCTCCCTCTAACAGGATCCCATACATAGAGCACTGAGGTCCCAGAATGCTAAAGACTTTCGCCCCAGTAATCGAGTTTAGCCTGTCACCTAACGGGAAAAGATTGCCGTTGTGCGCTCGTTGAGCAAATTGCTCCCTTACTTGAGACCCTACCGCTGGCACGCGCTACTTGTAGTGTTATGCGCTTTAGGAGCCACGGCGATGATGCTGGCTGGGCCATGGCTGATCCGGGACCTGGTCCGAATCATCGCTGCCGAGAGCCAGGGTGGCGGCTGGAAGGAGGCGGTGAGACCGGTCTCTTGGCTCACGCTCGGTCTGGTAGCATCCTTTTTGCTGCGGTCCGCCTTTCTGTTCTTGATGGGCTACATCGCCCACATCGTGGCCTGAAGCTACGTGCGCGACCTCACCGTCGCCCTCTACGAGCACCTCCAGCGCCAGTCGCTTGGCTACTACGGCGAGCGCCAAACCGGAGAGCTGCTAACCCGCCTGAGCAAGGATACCGCGGACATGGAACCGTTCATGGCCCACGACATCCCCGACATCATCGTGAACGTCTCAATGCTCGTAGGCATCTCGGCGATCCTATTCAGCCTCGACCCTGAGCTAGCGGCGCTGACGCTGATCCCGCTGCCCTTCCTGGCCTACTTCGTCGTGAGGTTCAGCGACCGGATGCACGAAGCGTTCACGCGTGCCCGGGAGCACTATGGTGCCCTGAGCGCTCTGCTTCAGGATAACCTATCTGGGATGAAGGAGATTCAGGTCTTCTCAGGGGAGGCGCGTGAGAAGAGGCGCGTGCGGGGCCAGGCGCAGCGACACACGCGAGATAGGCTTAAAGCCAACAAGCTCGAGGCTCTGTGGACCCCGGGCATCGAAGTTATCGCCGGTGCCGGCACCGTGATCGTGGCGTGGTTCGGGGGCCGGGCGGCACTGCAGGGTAAACTGCCGGTCGAGGATTTAGTGGCCTTCGTGCTCTACCTCGGTCTCTTCTACCAACCGCTCAGGCTGCTGGCGCGTACGAGCGAAAGCTTCCAAGAAGCCAGGACCGGAGCCCAGCACGTCTGGGAGGTGCTTGATGTACAGCCAGATGTGGTCGACCCGCCGGGAGGAGTGGACTCTGGCCGAGTCCGGGGTAAGGTTCACTTCGAGAGCGTGGACTTCGAGTATGAGCCGGACCTGCCCGTCCTCAATAACGTCTCCTTTGAGGTCCAGCCCGGGCAGACACTCGCCTTAGTCGGACCCACTGGCGCAGGCAAGAGCACGATCGTCAGCTTGATCCCCCGGTTCTACGACCCCAAGCGGGGACGGGTTCTGATCGACGGCATAGACGTTAGTGAGATGCGCCTGGCGTCCGTGCGCCGCAACGTCAGCATGGTCTTGCAGGATACATTCCTCTTCGCCGGAACTGTAAAGGAGAACCTGCGCTTCGGCAACGAGGGAGCCTCAGACGAGGAGATCGTCGTGGCGACCAAGGCAGCCAACGCCCACAGCTTCATCGAGGCGTTGCCTCAAGGGTACGACACCCGCTTGGGCGAACGCGGAGTCAGGCTCTCGGGCGGGCAGAAGCAGCGACTCTCCATAGCGCGAGCAATCCTTAAAGATGCCCCAATCCTCATACTCGACGAGGCTACCTCTTCGGTCGATACCCAGACCGAGGAGGAGATCCAGAAAGCATTGCACGAACTTATGCAGGAGCGTACCGCGATCGTGATCGCCCACCGGCTCTCGACCGTGCGCCACGCTGACCTGATCGCTGTCTTAGAGGGAGGTAGCATCGTGGAGCTAGGCACTCACGAGCACCTAATGCGATGCAAAGGACTCTATCGCAACCTCTACGATCGGCAGTTCGGCGCCGCTGCCTAGAAGAGATCCGGCAGTAAGGCACGGCGAAACACGCTTGCCAGAGTAGCAGGGAACGTGCTCAAGTGTCGGTGGTTTCTCGATGAGCCTCATAACAGGGATCGCTGTGGTCACCGGGTCTGGCTTGCGCTTCAGCCGCCTGTAGCCTTGCAGAAGGCGCTCTCTGCAGTTTTCTCGCTCCCGTATTCTACGGGCATCCCTGGCACGTCGTATCAGAAACACACCTTATTGATTCGACAGTCGTACGGAGTAATGAGCGCTTCGGAATGCCGTTCTTGGCGGTCGCCGAGGATGTCCGTTCTTGACCGTGCCTATGCCGCGCAGACAATCGGCCGGACTCCCTCAGCCTGCAGCGAGCGCAAGGAACGGTAGGAGCGCGTTCACCTCCGATCCCGAAGAGCCCTTAGACGCTGCCTAAGATGCTCCCGGTGGCCGACCGGTCGAGCCTCGTACTACGAGTCGAGCAGGCAAAAGGTCCGTATCCTCCGTCTCTTCCTCGCGGAGCTGCGCGACCAGTAGGCGTCCTGCCAACTCGCCCTTCTTGGTGTGATCTTGGTGGACCGTCGTAAGGGGCGGCCTCGATGTCGCGGCCTCGGGCACGTCATCGAAACCCGCTACCGAGAGATCTTCGGGCACCGACAGACCATGTTCTTTGGCAGCCTCGATGACACCCAAAGCGAGCTGGTCGCTCAGCGCCAGTATGGCCGTCAGAGAGGGATCCTGTGACAGCAAGGCGTCAGCCACCTCGCGGCCCAACGCCTTAGAGCTGCCGAAGCATTCGTAGACCGGCACTCCTTTCCAAGGAAGCCCGGCGGCTTCCAGGACGGCTTCGTAGCCCGCGAGTCTTGCGCGGGTCACCCGTAAGGTCGCAGACCGCTGACGACGCGAATCGGCGATTCCGGGGGGCCGGTCTGCCGCCGCGATGGAGAACGAAACGACGCCGAAGTGCTCGTGTCCCAGGTCCACCAGGTGCCTCGCCACCTCCCTCGCGGCCGACTCGTTGTCGATCCCTACGAAGGGCACATCCTCCAGGAGGGGTTGGTCCGCGATCACCATCGGCAGCCGCCTCCTTAGGGCCGCCTCGACCAGCGGGTCGTCGTCGGCGATCGAGTAGACGACGAACCCATCGACGGCCGCGTCCATCACCGCCGAGGCACGCTCGTTGGGCGAAGAGCCCACCGACCCGGGCACGAGCACGAGCCCCATCCCCGCCTCCTCGGTGGCTGTAGCGACGCCCTTGAGGAACAGCACTTGAGCCGCATCGTCGAAGGCGTACGAGAGCGGGTTTGAGTAGAGCACGCCTGCCAGATTAGTCTTTTGTCTCCTCAGGGAGCGCGCCACCGGATCGGGCCCCGCGTAGCCCAGGCGCTCGGCCGTCTCGAAGATCTGCTCCCGCAAGGACTCAGAGACCCGCTCGGGGCGGTTGTAGGCGTTCGAGATCGTCATGGACGAGACTCCGAGCTCCTCAGCAACGCGCGCCATGGTTGCCCTCCGCCCGGAGGACCGCCCGCCGGAAGCCGCTTGCGACCGCTTGCGTTCCATCATCTTTATGATACATTAGTTTGACGTTAAAATGTAACGTTAAAAGTGAAATCTTGGGACGTTTGGAGGAAAGATTGAGCGCCGCGAAAGCGAAGGACGGAGGCTCTCGCAGGTGGTGGGCGCTGATCTTGCTGTGTGTGGCGCAGTTCGTTGACGTACTCGACATCAACGCCGTCATCGTCGCGTTGCCCACGATAGGGCGAGAGCTCGGGTTTTCGCACGGGGACCTGCAGTGGGTGGTGACCTCCTACGTGCTCTTCTTTGGTGGCTTTCTTCTCTTTGCGGGGAGACTCGCCGACCTTTTCGGCAGGCGCAAGATGTTTATGGTAGGGCTCGCCCTGTTTGCTGCCTCTTCGCTGCTATGCGGGCTTGCCTGGTCGCCACTGATGCTGGTCGTATTCCGTGCCGCTCAGGGCCTCGGGGCGGCGATCGTGGCGCCGGCGGCCCTCTCCATCATCTCGACGACGTTCCCTGAGGGCAGAGAGCGCAATTTTGCAATGGGATTGTGGACGGCGGTGGCGGCCGGCGGGGGCGCGGCCGGGTTGGTCCTCGGCGGTCTGATCACCGACGTGCTCGGGTGGGAGTGGATCTTCTTCGTCAACGTACCCCTCGGCGCGGCGGGCGTCGCGCTCTCCTTCGTGCTGCTCGAAGCCGACCGCGGGGAGCGAACGTCTCGCCAGCTCGATCTGCCGGGCGCGGTGACGGTTACGGCGGGGCTCGTGCTCTTAGTCTATGGCCTCACCAGGGCGGAGGAGTCGGGCTTCGGATCGCCCCTCACGCTGGCAACTATAGTCCTGGCCCTGGGCCTGCTTGCGGTCTTCCTCTTCGTTGAGCACAGTGTGGCCGATCCGCTGATGCCGCTCCGCGTCTTCCGGGAGCGGGACCTATCTGGCTCAGCACTGGTGGCCTTCGCGAACACGGCGACGACCAGCCCGGTGGGCATCATCGCGGCCATCTACCTGCAGGAGGTCCTGGCCTACTCTCCCACCCTGGCGGGGCTTTTAGGTTTGCCCTTCAGCCTCTCGGTCGTGGCCGGCTCCTTCCTGGGCTCCCGGCTCACGGGGACTTTGGGGGCGAGACATACTATGGCGCTGGGGCTGGTGGGCATCTGTGGCGCGACGTTGCTTATCACCGGAATATCCGCCGAGGGCGGCCTTCCTTACGTGGTCGCGAACGCCGCTCTCTCGGGTTTGGCCCTGGGCTGCTCGGCGGTCGCCTCCACGACCCGCGGCACCTCGGCGGTGAGGGAGGAAGAGCGCGGGCTCGCCTCTGGCCTCCTGAACTCCTCCGCGCAGGTCGGCACGGCCTTGGGGTTGGCGGTCTTCTTCACGGTGGCCGTCGCCCGAACAGAGGCGGTGGCCCTGGGCGGAGAGCCTAGCGCGGAAGCGCTCGTCGTGGGATACAGGTGGGCGTTCTTCGTGGGCGCCGGCATAGCGGCGCTCGGGGCGGTGGCTGCACTCCGGCTCGTGGGCCGGGACGCCAGGCACGAGGTCGACTCTTCCCGCGAGCTCAGCGGCGGAAAGGACTGAGGCACCGTGGGCGAATAGCCACCGCCTTCTCGTGGGCCCATGCAAGCTGGAACAACGCCGGGGGTGAGCTTCTGCGTCCGCCTCGGCCCCGACGGCGCGACGACGACCGTGCGACTCATCGCATAGCATCCGCTAGGTCTGTGGAATGGCGAAGATCATGCATCCTCGAGAGCCGCAAACGCTCTCTCGCACCAACCCCTGACCTCGGCGTTCAAGGGCATCCCACCCCAGTCTTCTGGTGCGTACCAGCCGACCTTCTCCTCGGCGAACTCATCGCGGATCTCTGTGGAACCCGCGGGCCTTGCGAAGTAGATCAGGTCTATGTGCTGATGCCCAGGTTCGATGTTCTCAAGCTGCACCCCGGCTGGTCGATGCAGCTGCAGTGGGTTCACGATATCCTCGCGCCTCTCCCCCACCAGCTCAACTTGCACCCCCGTCTCCTCCCACACCTCACGCACCGCGGCCTCATCCGGCAGCTCGCCCTCCTCGATGTGCCCGCCCGGAGGAAGCCACATCCCGAGCTTGCGGTGGAAGTGCAAGAGTACCTTACCCTCCAACACCACGAAGACCGCGACGGTGAAGTGCCTGCCAGCTAGTCCAAGGTCCATATGGGCCAAGGGTACACTAGAGTACCCGTAAGGTAGGCACCATCACAGAGAAAGCAGCAGGGAGTGTAGGCCACGTTTGACCTCCTAGCCTAGCCACCGTAGTGGATCACAACATGCTGTCTGACCAGATCAGCGGCTAGCCGGCGCTCGCGCGACGCTCCTCCGCGTAGTCGGGGTGGTGGCACCAGTTGGAGCCGGACTGGCTCCAACTATATGCCGGGCATTCTTGGCTAGATCGAGCAGTTCGTCCACCGACCACTGGTCATCCACATATTCGCCGTACTTCGCCGCGAGAACCCGACCGCGGGGGCCGATCAGGAAGTCCGCCGGGAGGCCGAAGTGCTCCTCACCCTTGCCTGCAGCTCCGCGCAGGCTGGGCGCCCGCCTCAAGGCGCGGCCGGCCGCCTGCCACGAGCGTGGGGTCAGCGCGGCTATGAGTGCGGCAAGGGGAGACATCTTCTCCACGCCGAACTCGGAGTAGAGCTTCTTTTCGGGGTCCGCGATCGCCGCGAACGGCAGCCCACCCTGGAACCCCAGCATCGCATCGGCGCTCGAGTGAAACACGACGACCTCGCGGATCCCGGCCGCGAGGATCTCCTCATGTCGCCGGGCGATGGACCTGAGGTGCAGATTGCAGACCGGGCAGCCCGCGTACCGGCGGAACTGCAGATGCATGAGCCGCTGGGGTTCGGGTATCTGCACCGGATCGCCGTGTATGGTCACTAGTTCACAGCGGCTCAGGACTCGTCCCACGTTCATCCTGGTCATGACGATCCTTTCGTCTGGACGGGTGACTCTCTCCCGTGTACACTATCTTCTGTATATCAGAATATATGGAGACAATATCATATGAATTCAAGATCATCAAGGGATCAGGACGCAGAGCGACGCCGACGACGGTCGACCCGCGCCATCAAGGAGTCACTGCGCGAGCTGAGCATCCAACTGTCCCTGCTCAACCATCACGTCGGCGCACACCTTGATCTCAAGGATGTCGACCTCGATTGCCTCGACCTCATCGCTCGCCACGGTCCGCTCAGCCCGAGCGCCCTCGCACGACGTGGCGGGCTGCACCCCGCCACCATGACCGGCATCATCGACAGACTAGAGCGCGGTGGCTGGGTGGCACGCGAGCGCGACCCGTCCGACCGCCGCGCTGTCGTGGTTAAGGCCCTACGCGAGCGGAACGCGGAGCTGATGCGCCTCTACTCGGGGATGAACGCCTCGATGGATGAGATCTGTGCCGGATATGGGGACACCGAACTCGAACTGCTCGCCGACTTTCTCCGCCGCACCGCAAACGCCGGAGGACGCGCGACCGACAAGCTGGCAGGCGACTGAGCTTCCGCCGCAGCGAGAGTAAGAGCTGGGTCGACCGCGCAAACGATAAGCACCGCCCAAACGCTTCTATTCGTTCCGGGGCAGCGGCAGCTCAGTTTACCTTTCCGAAGATAATCATCTCCCTCTCAGTGTCCCAATAGAGGGTGTCTGCGTCGTGGATAAGATCGCGCAAGACCTTCGCATCGTCTGCAGTGGGCATGATGAGAGCCTCCTCGGCCCCGTTGTCCAGTATCAGCTGGTAGGAGAACTTGCCGTTCTCCAGAGGTCCCTAACTGCTCCAATTGGCGTGGACGTCGGTGATCTGGCGGACCTTTATCGATTGCTCGGTGTGTTGCTCGCTCAAGGCGAACCTCCTCCTCTTCTCTTCATTGGATCAAGGCGAAAGACCCTGTACCCGCTAGACATGGTGTGGCAAACGCGTGCGTGACTCACGAGAACCTGCGACCAGCGACCTTCCCGGAACACGCCCTCTTCTCGGTCCGCGGGGAGGCGCCAGCAGGGTCGCAGGTGGCCTGTAGTGTGGCAGCGGCGCTACTCTTTTCGTGTGCTCAGCTAGCGCATCA
>DASTKM010000272.1:0-9901 GCA_035715885.1 Rubrobacter sp. | reverse complement strand
TTGATCGCTACCCCCACCTGCCCGAGCCCCCAGAAGGCTAGCGACCGTTCTCCTACCTCCAGCGCGTCGATCCTGCCGATCAGGTCGATCCCGACCACCTCCCCTTCTCGAATCTCCATCGCCGAAACTCTCCTCGAACCGGCATCGATGGCGACCAGATTAGCACAAGCAGAATCGCCCTCCAGGAGAGATAATGCCAGGATAAAGTTGAGTCGAACCAGAGACCACAGGTGGCAGAGAACCTCGACGTGATCACAGCAGGTGAGACGATGGTCCTCGGCGTTCCGCCGCGGCCTGGGCGTCTGCGCCACGCCACTAGCCTGGAGCTCAAGATAGGAGGCGCCGAGTCGAACCTCGCCATCGCCCTCTCCCGCCTCGGCTTCTCCGCCGGATGGGCCGGGTACCTCGGCGGCGACGAGCCGGGCCAACTCGTCCTCGACCGCATCCGCGCCGAAGGGGTGGACACATCACAGGTGCGCCGGATAAAGGAGCGTCCGACCGGACTATATATTCGGGAGCAGATCGGCACAGACGTCCGGGTCTACTACTACCGTCTGGGATCGGCCGCCTCGACCATGCACACAGACGCCTTCGACCCGGACTACCTGGGAGGAGCGAAGTTCGTGCACCTGACGGGCATCACGCCTGCTCTCTCGGAAGAGTGCCGCGCTTTCGTCCTGTGGGCAGCCAGGGAGGCCTGCGCGTCGGGGGCACGCGTCAGCTTCGACGTCAACTACCGCTCGAAGCTGTGGGAAACGGAGGAGGCGCGAGAGTTCGTTGAGGAGATCCTGCCCGACGTCTACCTGCTCTTCGCCGGGGACGAGGAGGCGAGGGCGCTCTGGGCCCGCGACGACGAGGCCCTGGTGCGTGAGCTGGCACGTGAAGGACCGGAGGAGGTAGTCCTCAAGAGGGGCAGTGCGGGAAGCCTAGCCCTGATCGACGGCAAGGCCCTAGAGCACCAGGCCTTCACGGTGGCGCAGGTCGACCCCGTGGGAGCCGGCGACTCCTTCGCCGCTGGATACCTGGCCGGCCATCTGTGGAACCTGCCCGCGGAAGACCGACTGCGCGTGGCTAACGCGATGGGCGCCCTGAGCGTCGCGACCTTAGGAGACTACGAGGGACTGCCCGACGAGGAGGAGCTGCGGGCCTTTATCGAAGGTGAGGAGTCTCTGGGGAGGTGAGCCGCGTGGCGCATGTAAACTCGATGGCTCTATGGGAGGTACGAGGATGCGAGAGATAGAAGGCGTGTACGTCGCAAACGTGACGCCGTTCAGGGACGACGGTTCCTTCGCTGTCGACGAGGATGCTTACATGGACCACGTCGCCTGGCTGGCCGAGATGGGCGTGCGGGGCATCGTGCCCTTCGGCACCAACGGCGAGGGACCTTCGGTGACGCTCGGTGAGAAGTTGAGAGTTCTCGAGGCGCTGTTCGGGCGCGGGTTCCAGGTCCAGGTCATCCCCGCCGTCATGCAGAACAACCTGCCCGAGACCCTGGAGATGCTGCGCGCTATAGAGGACTACCCCGCTACCGCCGTGCTCGTCCTCCCTCCCTACTACTTCAAGCCCGTGGAGCCGGAAGGGATGATGCGCTTCTACGAGCCCGTGCTCGAGGTGACGGGTCATACCACCATCGTCTACCACATCCCAAAGTACGCCGTCCCCGTTCCCGACCGGCTCGTGAGAGAACTCCCTGTCTGGGGCGTCAAGGACTCGGGCGGGGAGGAAGGCTATGCCGAGGCCGTTCTCCAAGGGGGCAAGGGCGTGCTCCTCGGCACGGAGGACGACCTGTGGCGGAGGCTCGGTACGGGGGCCCAGGGTATTATCTCCGCCCTCGCCAACTTTATCCCCGAAGAGGTGCTCGCACTGTACGAAACGCATCGGGAAGGCGATGAGACCGGAGGCATGACCCTCTCAGAAAAACTCCAGAAGGCTCGGACGATGACCAAGGAGTACTCCTCACCCGCGGTCCTCAAGAAGCTCGCAGAGGCCAGGCACGGCGCGCCGATGGGGACCGTCCGACCTCCCTTCGTACCCGCCCCTGCGGACTATGATCCCACTCCCGCCCTACAAGCCGGCAGTCGAAGATCTCAGACGTAGCAGCGCCGCGCCTACTGCCCGAGCCTTACGCACGACTAGTCACGAGCAAACAAAAAACAGACTGGCTGAACTGCTGACTAGCTGACCAGCGCGGTTTCCGGAAGGACACCCTTCCGGAAACCGCTGTCACGGGTGTCGCGGCGCCTCCAGCCTCTCCCACACGGCCCGCCAGGTCTCTTCCTTTTCCAGCGCCACCGCAAACGCGAACATCCTCCTCGCCACCCGCGCCCGCAGCGCGGTCCGGACCGACCTGCTGGGGGCCAGTCGCGCAAGCCGCCGCTCCTCGGCTTCGGCCAGTATCCTTGCGTTCCTCTCCCTCGCGAGCTCCACAGATAACCAATCGTTCACGACCTTTATCTCCTCTCTCGCTTGCCTGATGAGAGTACTTGCGAAAGAGGTCATAATCCTTCCTGATAACCTATGAAACAGCGAGTTTTTCGGAGGTAACAGGATGTACGGCTACCGTCCGACGACGAGGTTGCTCTCGATGCTGGAGTTACTACAGGCGCGGGGGAGGGTGGGTGGCCCCGAGCTGGCCCGTAGGCTCGAGGTCGGCGAGAGGACCGTGCGCCGCTACGTGGCGATGCTCCAGGAGATGGGCGTGCCAGTCGAGGCCGAGAGGGGCAGGTACGGTGCCTATACGCTAAGACCCGGCTTCAAGCTGCCACCGATGATGTTCACGGACGATGAGGCGCTCGCGCTAGCCCTCGGGCTGCTCTCGGCCCGCAGGCTCGGACTATCGGGCGCCGCCCCTGCCGTAGAGGGCGCCCAGGCTAAGCTGGAGCGTGCCATGCCCGAGGGCCTGCGCGAGCGGGTGCGTACCTTCGAGGAGGTCGTTGTCCCTGCTGCCGCAGCCCCTGCGCGTCTCCCCGCGGGCGAGGTCGTCGTAACCTTGAGCGCGGCCGTGCGGGAGCGCAAGCGGGTAAGGATGCGATACCGGTCAGGGGAATCGGGTGAGACGCGTAGGGATGTGGATCCCTACGCCGTCGTTCAGGGGGATGCCTTCTGGTACACCTTCGGTTACTGTCACCTGCGGGAAGGAAGGCGCCTGTTCAGGTTGGACAGGGTACTCTCGGTGGAGAGGCTCGACGAGTCGTTCCAGCTTCCGCCAGGCTTCGATACACCCCAGGGAGTGTTGGAGGCGCTTGCGGATATGCGCGAAGACCGCTGGTCCGTAGAGGTGTTGCTCGAGACCGAGGCGGGGGAGGCGCGCGCACAACTCCCGAAGATGGGCGTCACGCTACAGGAGACACCCGAGGGTGTCGTTATGCGCTCTTCGACCTCCGACCTCGCGTGGATGGCGCGGGTGCTGGCAGCACTCTCATTCCCCTTTGTGGTGCGCACCCCGCCCGAACTTCGCGAGTCGCTACGGAGCCTGGCCGCCGAGATCGCTGCGCTCGCGGAGCGTACCTAACCCTGGCCGTTCAGTCCAACCTCGTCATAACGTGCTTGATGAGGGTGTAGTCTTCGATCGCGTAGGCGCTCATGTCCTTGCCGTAGCCCGACTCCCGAAAGCCGCCGTGCGGCATCTCGGAGACCGTGGTGATGTGGTCGTTGATCCAGACGGTCCCGAAGCGCAGCTTGCGGGCTGCTCTTAGGGCCCGGCCGACGTCCCTGGTCCACACCGAGGCCGCAAGCCCGTAGGGCACGTCGTTGGCCCACCTTATGGCCTCCTCCTCGTCGCCGAACCGCTGCACGGTAACGACGGGCCCGAAGACCTCCCGCTGCACGATCTCAGAGCCCTGGGCGACACCGGTCACGAGCGTCGGTTCGACGAAGAAGCCCCGACCACCGCCAGGGCCGTTGCCTCCGGCCAGGAACTCCACCCCTGGCTCGCCTTTCGCCCGGTCTAGGAAACCCGTTACCCGATCCATGTGGTCCGCGGAGACGAGCGGGCCCATCTCCACGCCCTGGCCCTCGGCAGGGTCGGCGGTCCTTATGTTCGAGACCGCGCTCGACAGCTCGGAGGCGAGTTCGTCGTAGATCCCTGGTCCCGCGATGACGCGCGAGGCGGCCGTGCAGTCCTGTCCGGAGTTGGCGTAGCCTGCGTACCTGATGCTGTCCACGGCGGCTTCGAGGTCCGCGTCGTCGAAGATCACGACAGGAGCCTTGCCGCCGAGCTCGAGGTGTACGCGCTTGAGTGTCTCCGCGGCGGCCCTGACTACGGCCTTGCCTGTGGCGATGTCGCCGGTCAACGAGATCATGTCCACGCCGGGATGCTTCACGATACCGGCGCCGACCAGCTCACCGTCCCCCGTAATGACGTTGAGGACGCCGCCGGGAAAGATGTCGGCAGCCAGCTCGGCCATCTTTAGGGTCGTAAGCGGCGTCTGCTCCGAAGGCTTGAGAACGACGGTGTTGCCGGCCGCGAGCGCCGGGGCTATCTTCCAGACGGCCATCATCAGGGGGTAGTTCCATGGGGCTATCTGACCTACGACGCCCACGGGCTCGCGACGGATCATGCTTGTGTATCCGCGCGTATACTCGCCGGCGGACTTGCCTTCGAGGAGGCGCCCAGCCCCGGCGAAGAAGCGCAGATTATCAACGATGTAAGGTAACTCCTCGCGCGCGGATGCGATTGGCTTTCCGACGTTCCGGGATTCGGCCTGGGCGAGCTCTTCGGCGTGTTCCTCCAGCATATCGGCGAGCCCGTGGAGCATCTCGGACCGCTCGGCCGGCGTCGTTTCGAACCAGCCCTCGAAAGCGCTTCTCGCCGCCCTGACCGCCTCGTCCACGTCCTCCCTCGTGCATTCTGGTACCTCGGCGATGACCTCCCCTGTCGCCGGGTTCAGGATCCCCCGCCACTCCCCTTTCGCCCCTTCGAAGAACTCCCCACCGACGAAGATCTTCTTTCTGTCCACAGTTATGCTCACGGCTCTCTCCTTCTCGCTACCCGCCCATCGTGTACGCTTCTCGGCCCCGCTTCAGCAACCCGCGGGCGATGATCGAACGCTGTATCTCGCTCGTGCCCTCCCAGATGCGGTCGACCCTGAGCTCGCGGTAGTACCTCTCGGCAGGGTTCTCGGTCATGTACCCGCGGCCACCGAAGATCTGGACCGCCCGGTCAGCCACACGGCCCGCCATCTCGGAAGCGAACAGCTTCGCCATCGCCGTCTTCCCGTGCAGGATGCTGGGCGCGTCCAGATCCCACACTCCGGCCACGTGGTGCACCATCAGCCTGGCGGCGTTCAGCTCGGTCGCTGAGTCGGCCAGCATGAATTGAATCGCCTGGTACTCGGAGATCCTCTTGCCAGACGCCGAGCGCTCCAGCGACCACGAGCGGGCCAGATCTATGAGCCTTTCGGCCGCCCCGCAACAGCGGGCCGCGATCATCAGCCTCTCCAGCGAGAACCAGCGTTTGGTCCCCTCATCCCCCCCGCTTCCGAGGCACGCGCCCTCAGGGACCCGGCACTCCTTCAGCCTGAGCTCGACGTGCTTGGAGGCGTAAGGGTCGTGCATGAAGGCTGGCGTGCGCACGAACTCCAGCCCTGGCCTCTCGCGCTCCACGAGGAATGACGCCTGCTCCTCGCCAGCCCACGCCAGCACGATAAAGAAGCCGGCCCGCTCACCGCCGGTCACGAACCACTTGTCCCCGTTCAGAACCCACCCGTCCCCGTCTCTTTTGGCGGTGGTCTTGATGTCTTTTATGTCAGAGCCGGCCTCGGACTCGGTGATGGCCCAGGCCTCCCGCGTCTCGCCCCGCAGTACGGGCATGACGTAGCGCTCTATCTGCTCGGGACTTGCCAGCTCCAGGAGCTCCCGCGGTCCCCTGTCGGCGACCATGTATCCGAGGCCGTTGGTCACCTTCCCTGACTCCTCCTCCAGCGCCACGAGCGAGACCATGGAAAGGTCCATCCCACCGTACTCCGTTGGCATGTTGAGGTTGCTGAACCCGGCCTGGCGTGCCTTGTTGCGCAGCGCCCGCAGCTTCTCCTCGTCGATCTCCCCGTGCTCGGCGATCTCCGCCTCGAAAGGGTGAAGCTCCTCCCGCACGAACTCGGCGATGCGGGCCTTCAACGCCTTTACTTCTTCCGGGATCTCGGCCATCATCTGCGGCGCCTTCGTCACAGCTCTATCTCCTCTTCTACGCTTTGGGGAACGGCAGGGCGATGGCGTCCTCCACCCTGTTCGGGTCCCTCTTCCGCGAGAACCGCGCAAGCTCTATGTCCTCCTGGGGCAGGTCTTCGACCCTGCCTTCCGAGATGAGCCCGGCCATCTTCTCCCCGAGCGCCGGCCCCCACATCATCCCGTGTCCCCCCGCGGCCAGGACGTAGAACCCCTCTACCGGCTCGTCGATAATGGGGAGGTGGTCCGGCGTGTAGTCGATGGACGCCGACCACGCCCGCGATACAGGCAAGCCTCCGAGCGCCGGGTGTGCCGACTCCCAGTCATGGCGCAACCCCTCGTAGTAGTCCCAGTCGAAGTCGATCTGGTAGCGCCCCGTCTCGTCAGCCTCGTCAACGGGGTTGCTCATGCCAAGCAGAACACCCTGCTCTTCGGGCCGCCAGTAGTAACCCTTGCCCACGTTGAACACCAAAGGGAACGGATGCTCGGCCCCCTCAGGCACGTAGGGGAAACTGACGATCTGGTGCCGCACAGCCATCACGGGAACCTCCACCCCGACCATGCCGCCGATATCCCGCGCCCCCCGCGGCCCGCCAGCGTCCACAACCCGCTCCGCCTCGAAGGTGCCGCGCGCACTCTCGATCACGTACCGCCCGCCCCGCACCTCGACGCCAAGCACCTCGCACATTTCGAATAGGTCTACGGCGGCATCGCCAAGCACCGCAAAGGTAGCATTGCGGGCCGCCACAGGCGGATGGACGTACCCGTCGTCCGCGGTGTACGTCGCCCCCACAAAGCGGGCCCAGTTCAGGTCGGGGAAGCGCCGTCTGCCCTCCTCGGGCTCCACCCACTCGTTCTCGACCCCCGCCGCCCGCCGCACCTCGACAAGCCGTAGGAAACCTTCTTTCTCCTCCTCCGTCTCCGCGACTATGTAGTATCCCGTCTCCCGGAAACCGGAGTCGAGGCCTAACTCTTCCCCGAGCCGCAAATACAACTCCCTGGACAGCCTGCCCAGCTTCGCAGCCGTCTCGGAACCACCCTGTTGGCGCACCACGCCGGCCGAGCGGCTCGTCGCCCCGCCCCCGGCCCAACCCCGCTCTAACACCGCGATCCGCCCGAAACCACGACGTGCCAGCCGGTGCGCCGTCCACAACCCAAGGTTTCCACCGCCAACCACAACGACGTCGTAGACCGTCATGCCCAACACCTCCTCACCATCCTTCGCCCGTCCCTACGGCAGTCCCATCCACGGGTGCCTAGCAACCCGAACACCACTCTTGAACCGCAGTTCAGTAAAACGCCGTCGTGGCGGCCTCGTCGCCGCGACAGCCCGCACGCGGCACCTTCCACTTTCGGGCTCTCCGGAACATGCCCAGCAGCTCGTGCCACGACGGACTGGAGACCATAATCCAACCCGGATGCATTCTTGAACCGTCATTCAAAATAGATTATACTGAAGCCGGCGGTCTGGGGCAACCGGCATGCTGCTGGTCCGCATGCTGGTAGCGAGGCTGTCGAGAAGCGTATAACGGACGGGTTTGCGAGGGGAGTGCTCATGACGCCTATCGACCGCGAGTTGTTGGCTTCATCGTTGGTCTCTGAGGGGCAGATGAACCTGCCTGCCGAGGCTTACACTGAGGCAGCGGTGCTCGATTGGGAGAAGGAGCACTTCTTCGACGGGAGCTGGGTCTGTGTGGGGCGCTCTGAGGACTTGCGCGGTGTTGGGGACCGGTGTGCTGTTGCGCTCGGCCACGAGTCCGCGCTACTCACGCGGGACGAGGGGGGAGACCTGCGGGCCTTCTACAACGTGTGCCGCCACCGTGGGCACGTGCTCGCCGAGGTAGGCGAGTCGTCGAGCGGCAGGTTCATCCGCTGCCCTTACCATGCCTGGGCTTACGGGCTGGACGGGAGTTTGCAGGGGGCTCCTGGTTTCGGCCGGCTTCCAGGGTTCGAGAGGGCCGACTACTCGCTCGTACCTGTCAGGGTCGCGGAGTGGGAGGGATGGCTGTTCGCGAACGCGAGCGGGGACGCGCCGCCTTTCGAGGAGCATGTGGGCGACCTGGGGGAGATGATCGGGAACCACCGCTGCGGCGAGCTTGTGACGGCCGCCAGGCAGAGTTACGAGGTGGCGGCGAACTGGAAGATCCTGGTAGAGAACTACCACGAGTGCTACCACTGCTCCTCCATCCATCCTGAGCTCTGCAAGGTGAGCCCACCCAAGAGCGGCGAGGACCACGAGGCGCGGGGGGCCTGGATCGGCGGCTCCATGGAGCTCGAGGATCACGCCGAGACCATGTCGCTAACCGGCGAGAGCTTCGCCCCGATGCTGCCGCACCTGACGGCGCTCCAGGAGCGGGAAGTGTACTATTACCAGCTCTTCCCGAACCTGCTCATGAGCCTCCATCCTGACTACGTGATGACCCACCGCCTGAGGCCCATCGCCCCCGACAGGACCGCTGTGGAGTGCGAGTGGCTCTTTTCGAAAGAGGCGGTCGAGACGGAGGGGTTCGATCCTTCGTACGCAAGCGAGTTCTGGGACATCACCAATGGGCAGGATTGGGGAGCTTGCGAGGGCGTACAGAGGGGCGCTTCTTCGCGCGGTTATCGGCAGGGGCCGCTCTCACCGGATGAGTCGACGTCCGGCAAGTTCGTTGCCATGATCGCGAGAGGATATCTCGAGGGCGGGGTTACGCAGATACCGGACTGGATCCCGCCAGAGCGTAACTCCGAGCCTTTAGGCTAGAGTGCCAACGGTCGCGTCTTCCGAGCGTCGCGCTCGAAGTGTTCGCCCATAGGTTCGACGAGGGCGTCTACCGCCACGCACCCGCGCGGGCCGACGATGACCGGGTTGACGTCGAGGGCGCCTATGAGGTCCCCGAGATCTCGGGTCAGCAGGGAGAGCCGCGATAAAGCCCTGGCTAGCGCGTTCACATCCGCCGGTGGTGCGCCCCTGACCCCGTCGAGCACGGGACGGGCGTCGAGCCTGTCGATGAGCTTCGCGGCCCTTACCTCGTCCAGGGGCGGCAGGGCGAGACGCCTGTCGCCGAGCCTCTCGATCAGGACGCCCCCTGCGGCGACCATCACCAGCGGGCCGAACTGGGGGTCATGCGCCACCCCGAGCGCCATCTCGATGCCGGGCTCCACCATCTCCTGTACCGTGACTGCGGGGCCGAGGCGCGAGGACATCTCGCTGTAAGCCGCCTCAAGGGCGTCTTCGTCTCGGATGCCGAGCGTAACCCCGCCCAACTCAGTCTTGTGGGAAGCTGCAACCGTCTTCAAGGCGACCGGGTAGCCGAGGCGCCTGGCTGCGGCCAGGATCCCTTCGAGGTCGGTCGCTGCTACGGTACGCGCCACAGGCACCCCGTAGTCTGCGAGCATCTCCAGCGCGCGCGCCTCTCCTAGGCCTTCCCCCGCGGCCAGGGCTTCGCGCCAGCGTCGTACGGTCTCCCGCGGCACCGGATCAGGGGGTGTAAGGGAGGGCAGCGTACTGGCGTCACGCCGCTCGAAGAGGTGCTGAAAGGCTCGCAGTCCCGAGGTGACATCCTCCAGCACCGGGACACCGGAGGAGCGCAGGCGCGCTGCGGCGCTCTCCTGGATCGCGCTCGTTACGCCACAGACCACCGCGAACGGTTTGTCGGTCGAGGCCCAGACCCGCTGGGCGGCCCAGGCGTGACCCCGCTCGGCGCGGTCGCTGTGCAGGTCCACAACATAGGCGAACGCCCCCGTGTCGGGGTCATCG
>DASTKM010000271.1:0-11241 GCA_035715885.1 Rubrobacter sp. | reverse complement strand
CATCCTTGCAGAACGTAGTGCGGGCGTGGGCCTCCCCTCGATGCGCGAGCGGGCGGCCGAGCTGGGCGGAAGCTGCGTCGTCGAACCTGCCCCAAAAGGTGGTACCCAGGTGCTGGTCCGTCTGCCCTTATCGAAGGAGTGAGCAGATTGGAAACTCTACGCATCCTCATCGCAGAAGACCATCCTCTTTTCAGGAAGGGCATGATCTCCCTGCTCTCATCGGTCCCCGAGTTCGAGGTGATCGGCGAGGCTACAACAGGCGAGGAGGCCATCGTGCGTGCCGCCGATCTGCAGCCCGACGTGATCCTGATGGACCTGCAGATGCCTGTGGTAAACGGCATAGAGGCCACGCGAAGAATCCTCCAGGAGAGCCCGAGCGTACGCATCCTTGTGGTAACGCTCTTCGAGGATGCTGACTCGGTGTTTATGGCCTTGAGGGCCGGGGCGCGTGGATACGTCCTCAAGGACTCAGACGAGGAGGAGATGGTGCTCTCGATCCGGGCGGTTGGCAAGGGCGAAGCCATCTTCAGCCCTGCTATCGCAACCCGAGTGCTAGCCTACTTCTCCACCTCTCCCCCGCCGGGAGGAGCCCCACCGCAGGCCTTCCCCACGCTCACCGATCGCGAGCGCGAGATTCTGCACCTCATCGCCCAAGGGCATCCCAACCCTTCGATCGCCAGGCAACTGTCGCTGAGCACGAAGACCGTTGGCAACTACGTCTCTAACATCTTCACCAAGCTGCAGGTTGCCGACCGGGCGCAGGCTATTATCCGCGCTAGGGAAGCGGGTCTGGGATAAGACAGAACAGAGCCGATGGTCGCTCGGTCGGTCTCAGTAGTTATGCGGGGTTAGGCGATGGTGACCAACGAGACGAAGCCTTGGTTAGCGGGTTGCAGTAAACGAGGCTCGGCCAAAGACGCTGGACTCCACGTTTTACCTGCAAATCGGGGGTGACCGACGGGACTCGAACCCGCGACCTTCGGAGCCACAATCCGATGCTCTACCAACTGAGCTACGGCCACCACGCGCAGGGGGATTCTACCAGCGAAAGGGCGCGTCGGAAACGTGATGCAGGGCGCCTTCAGGTGTGTTCAGTCTCCCCAGCCGAGGAACTCGGTCTTCTTGTCGTTGCGCTTTCCTTCGTCGACTATGCGGAAGAGCCTGGAGGGACTTGGGGTCTTGATGATCACCACGTTTCCCTGTACGTCGTAGACCTGGATGGAGACGCAGAGATAGTCTCCTGGTTCGTGCTCGTCGGCCACTTTGCGTGTGACCTCAACGGTGGCTTGCTGCTGGCCATTGCCGTTGCCCCGCAACTCGAGGGTCTCGTTCGGGTCTAGGCCCCTCGGACCGAGCTCCCCGGCGTATCGGAGGCGACGGAAGACGGCCCTGACGTGGGCCACGCCGTCCTCGTCGCGAAGCACTATGGGGACACGAATCACATCGTCTATAGAGTAAGTCTCGAGCTCTACCCTGTCTCGCGGCATTGCAACCTCCTGTAAAGATTACGCAAGAAAGTATGCCTCAAATTACGCCCAGGGAAACACTCCATCAAGTCTCAGGCAACGGGCATCAGCATTCTTGTGGGTGTGTACCCGCTGGATGGGCGACCGATCCGAAAGGTTATTTTGGAAGTGCATCGGTGCGGAGTCTGGCGTAACCCTATACTCTATGCGTTGGTCTAACAGATGCAAAGTCGTAGCAGCCGCACGTTGACGTCGGAGCCTCGTGAGGCCTGAGTGAAAGGGAGTAGACGAGATGGCGCAAAAACCCGCCGTGCACATCGAGCTTCGGGGGGAGGGGTGGGCTGTGGTCCGCGAGGGCAACAAGCGGGCGACGTCAACCCATCCTACCCAGTCGGAGGCGGCCGAGAGTGGCAGGGAACTCGCCCGTCGGGACAAGACCGAGTTCTTCCTCCACGCTCAGGACGGACAGATCAGGGAGCACCGCGATTACAGGGAAGGGCAACCTTCCGCAGACGAGGGGATCGTGGACACAGTGTCGGAGACGGTAGGAACAGTCACCGGCGTGGTCGGCGGGACAACAGGCGTCGCGGCGCAGGCCACTGGCGGCGCGAGTCAGGAAACGGAGACGGGGGCCACCGCGGACCGGGAGGAAAACAAGGACGAAAGCGTCGCTGACGCCACTTCGAGCGGCGAGAGGGCCGGGCGGGGAGTTGGAGAGGAGGTGCGCGGCTTGACCGGGGCCGGGGAGCCGTTAGGGACACCCGAACAACGGTATGCAGAATACGGGATCTATGACCAGGACGGCGAGAGGATCGGACCGCTGAGCGATCTGTTCGTCGACGAGAACGACGAGCCGGAGTATGTGGGGGTCGAGACGGGGTTGCCCGCGAACCGGTCGGTGCTCGTCCCCGCGGAGGCCATCACCGTCGACGACCGGCTGCGGCGCATGGTGGTTTCGCACCCCAGGAGCCTGGTGGAGACAGCGCCGAGCCTGGGCCACGAAGACGAGGTTACGCCCGAGTTCGAGCGGCGGGTGCGGGTTCACTACGGGCTCGACCTTGAGGAGAGGGCCGGTTCCGGTGCTCTCTACACCGGCGCAGCCGAGCCGACGGAGGCGAGGAGTGCTGAGGCAGCGCCTGATATGTCCGGCCATGAGGAAGACGACGTCAGGGTGCGGCGCTCGGAGGAGGAGATCAGGGTCGAGACGCGGCAGCGCGAGGCTGGAGAGATAAGGGTGCGCAAACGGGTGCATACCGAGAGGGAGAGCCTCACCGTGCCGAAGAAGCGTGTCGAGGTAACCGTGGAGCGTGTACCCGTCGAAGGAACGGCATCGGAAGTGGACGAAACCGCCTCCGCGCCGCAGATCGGGGACGAAGAGATCGTGGTTCCCGTGGTCGAGGAAGAGATCGTGGTGGAGAAACGGCCTGTGGTCAAGGAGGAGATCCGCATCCGCAAGGATGTGGTGGAGGAAGTAGAGGTCGTCGAGGAAGACGTCCGCAGGGAAGAGGTCGAGATCGACGACCACACCGGTCGCGACACAGGCTCCAACCAAGACTCGAAATAGGAAACAGAGGACGACAGGTACAGACCTGGCAGGTCCAGGTAGACCGTGGCTCTACAGCGCCATGGAAAGGGCTTCCGTTCGCCTGAACGCGGCGTGAGAAGGTGTCTCGGTGATTCAACGGGTCCGAACGGCACTTTGGAGGACGAGAGCACCCTCGGTATGAGTCAGGGCCAGATCGGATTGCTCCAGGCTCGTCTCCCCGCGATATCGACGACGGTGACGCGGCCGTAAGAGCCACGGAAGGGGGCGAGATCGAAGTCCGCCCTGGTGATGGGCTCACCGTCCTCGCTGGTGCGCTCCTGGCCGCTCTGCCACCGGTCGCCGCTTCCGGTCAGTGAGATCGCGTACGCTCCGCTCGTCTCCACCCGCAGCTGCTCGCCGTCCAGAAGCAGCTCGCGAAAGGAAGGTCCCTGAGTGGAGTAGTAACGGCCGGCCTTAAGCGACCGCAGCAGGGCCTCGGGGTCGAGGCGGTCGCAGTGGACCTCCACCCATCCCCCGAAACGGTCTGAGGGGTGGCCGAAATGCGCGTCGTCCCCGGCGTTCACCAGCAACGTGTAGCCCTTCTCCAGCAGGCCGTCCAGCATGTAAGCGCCGTTGGCCCCGTCGGGGTGGGCAGCGACGGCCAGGTTGTGGTTGTAGATCTCGACGGCTTGCACGGTGTCGAGCGCGGGAAGCCCGTCGGCCGCCGCGAGCGGGAGGTTGTTGAGCCCGGGGTGCAGCATGATCACGAACGCACCGCACTCTGCGGCCCGCCGGATCGCCCCTGCGTGGTCGTCCACAGGGGGCACTTCGAAGTCCAGTGGAACGCCTGCGGCCGTGACCCAGTAGGCATAGCGCTCCTCCCAAGGGGCGGAGCTGAGCTCGGCGCCTATTATCGTGGTGAACCTTTCGTCGCGAAAGGCGCGGGTGTCGGTAATTTGCCAGCCGTACTCGGCCTCGAAGTGGTCGGAGAGGCAGATAAAGTGGTAGCCGGCTTCGCGATAGGCGCCTACGACTTCTTCCGGATCGACCAGGCCGTCGGATCTGTTGGAGTGGCAGTGGAGGTTGCCGCGAAAGAAGCGACCTACTTCTCCGTCCCTCAGTAGATCCCTCTTCACGGCAGTATTCTACTGCACCACCCTGTTGCCAGATACAACGTGTACCTTCTGTAGGTCGCCTTAACCTTGATGGTATCCTGAGAGTACCAAGGAAGAGCGCCAACTCTATTCCGCTACGATAATGCGGCACACCCGTCGCCGGGCACTGCCCGGACCGTCGCATTGACTCTCTGGCGAGAGGATCAGACGGGGGTAAGGAGACTACATGGGCGATGATCAACTCAGGCTGTACC
This sequence comes from Rubrobacter sp., assembly GCA_035715885.1. GTDB lineage: Bacteria > Actinomycetota > Rubrobacteria > Rubrobacterales > Rubrobacteraceae > Rubrobacter_D. The sequence continues at coordinate 6,881 of DASTKM010000271.1, read as the reverse complement.
GCACTCTCTCCCGAGCGCCGTTTCCGAAGAGCTACGTGGGCAAGGTGTTCCTGACCGCGTTCTTCGGCACCCACGTGCCGCTTCTGGCCTTGCTAGTCTACTTTGTGCGCGACCGTCGCTTCGGGTTGGGGGGTGCGCTGCGCATATTGTCGGTCACGGTGCCAGCCACGCTGGGAGGGACGGCTATGACGCTCTGGGCGATGTACTCGCTCTCTGAGCCTACGGCGCTGGCCTCCAAGGCCCTGAGACGCTACCTCGACAGCGGTGAGCTCCCCGATCTACCCGTTGGCTACACGGACCGGGCCGGGAGGCTCATGACGGACGTGCAGTACACTATCGAGCGGCTCGACGAAGCCTTGCGCTCCCTTGGGGAACTGGCGACCAGGGACCACCTCACGGGCACCTACAACCGCAGGGCCGCGGAAGAGCGCCTTGCCGAAGACGTCAAGCGTGCAGAACGCGGAGGAGGAGCGCTCTCCCTGATGTTGTTGGACCTCGACCGACTCAAGCCTATAAACGATGCGTACGGCCACCGCGCTGGGGACGCCTGCGTCGAACACTTTGCAGAGGTCCTGGGCCGCAACTTACGCGCGGGGGACTGGATCGCAAGGTGGGGAGGCGACGAGTTCGTGGTAGGCATGTGGAACACGCAAGATGTACAGCCGACCAAGCAGGTACTGGAGCGCATCGTCGAGGACCTGCGCGAGAGCCCTGTAGTGCTGCCCGACGGCGAAGAGGCGCACCTCACCTTCAGCGGAGGGGCGTGCCGGTGGAGGCCGGGTGATGACGCGCGTGGGCTAGTCTCGAGGGCGGACGAAGCACTCTACCAGGCCAAGGCCGAGGGTGGGGATACCATTGTAAACCTCGACTAGTGCGATTTGCGAAAGGGCAGCTTTCGCAAATCGCACATTCTGACGTCTCTACTTAGCGGCAAGACACCTGGGCCGGTGGCGCGATTGGTAAGGCGCGGGGTTCTTACCCCCGTTCGATGTGAGTTCGATTCTCACCCGGCTCTCGAGTACGAGGAGGCAGACGATGGCCGAAGATGGGTCCCCCGATAGTGCCTTCTAAGCGTCCGTTAGCAACGTTTTGGGGATGTAGCTCACGCTGGGAGCGCGCCTGCGTCGCATGCAGGAGGTCGCGGGTTCGATCCCCGCCCCAACCTCTTGCGGGAGATTGGCTCAACGGGTGAGCAAGGTGTCTTACAAACTTGAGACGGAGGTTCGATCCCAGGATCCGCAGCTTTCCTCAGGAACACATATTTGCTCCCGGTGCACAAGGCACACTTCTGGGCTATCTGGTTTTCGCACCACCATCGCAGAAAGGAAGGAGACGCGAGATGCTGAACGGTAAGGACATACTGGCGCTTGGATGGCCAGCGGGGAAGGTGATCGGGCTCGGATTGCAGACCGCCCGCGACCTGGAGTCCCGCGGCCTCTCCAGGGAGGATGTGCTCGCAGAACTGGAAGACATCAGGCGAGATCCTGGCGGCGCGCTGGAGCGCGGGTCCGAGGGTCCCGTGGCCGAGCTCGCCCGCGAGTGGGTAAGCATCGGGGCGGTCGAGGCCAGCGCCTCCGAGGAAGAGCTGCGCGCCGAGCCCCTGCCCTATCACACGTGGGGGGAGGCCGGCGTGGACGATGCCGCCAGGCTTCAGATGGAGACGGCACTCAGGCTACCTGTGGCGGCCGGCGGCGCCCTTATGGCCGACGCTCACGTTGGCTACGGGCTGCCCATTGGCGGAGTGCTCGCCGTGCGCGAGGCCGTGATCCCCTGGGCCGTGGGCCTGGATATCGCCTGCAGGCTTCGTCTGAGCGTCTTCGAGCTCTCCTCCCACGTGCTCGGCCAGAAGAAGAACGTAATCAAGCGCGCCCTCGAGGAGGAGACGTTCTTCGGCGCTGGCATACGCCACGACGGGCACTCATCCCACGAGGTCCTCGACGACCCCGCCTGGGGGGCCACCCGCTTCCTCCGGGGCCTCAAGGACACGGCCCGTGTGCAGCTCGGAACCTCAGGTAGTGGTAACCACTTCGTCGAGTTCGGCGCCTTCTCCGTACCAGAGGACCTGGAGGACGAGAAGGCGCGCGTTCTCGCGCCGCTGAAACCCGGTCGCTCGTACCTGGCGCTTCTCTCCCACTCCGGGAGCAGGGGCGTGGGAAACAAGATCGCCACGCGCTACTCGAAGATCGCCGAGGAGCGTCGTTCGGGCCTGGAAGGGGAGGTCAAGAAGCTGGCGTGGCTGGAATTGTCTTCGGAGGAGGGCCAGGAATACTGGCTCTCCATGCGCCTGGCTGGCCGCTTCGCAGCGGCGAACCACGCGGTGATCCACGATCGCCTCGCCCGCAGGATCGGGGCCGAGGCAGCGTTCGTCACCGAGCACCATCACAATTTCGCCTTCACCGAGGAGTGGCGCGGCGAGGAGATGATCGTCCACCGCAAGGGGGCCACTCCCGCCGGCTCTGGAGACCTGGGGATCGTGCCTGGGACAATGGCCGACACGGGTTACCTCACGCTCGGCCTCGGCGTCGAGGACTCGTTGAACAGCGCCTCCCACGGGGCAGGGCGGCGTATGAGCAGGACGCGGGCTTTCAAGGAGCTCGACGGGAGTGCCTGGCGAGAGGACTTGCGAGAGAAGGGGATCACACTGCTCGGCGGCGCCCTCGACGAGGCGCCCGCCGCCTACAAGGACGTCGACGGGGTGATGGCCGCCCAGGCCGACCTGGTGGTGGCCGTGGGGGAGTTCTCGCCCAGGATCGTACGCATGGACGCCGGCTCGAAGCAGAACCGCCGCAGGCGGAAGTCGGGAACGCGTGCCGGCCGCTAGCCCTAGGAAGTATGGCAACAAGGAGGCGCTACGCTAGTCAGCGGTTGGCGGTCAGCTCCTCGCTAGCTGAGGGCTGAGAGGCTGATGGCTCGTCGTGCACAAGGATCGAAAGCCTTGTGCACGAGGTTATAAAGCGGAGACCGAGGGGAATGCCCCTGGGCCTGATGTCCGGCGTGAGCTACGAAGAGGGTCGGAACCTTCTGCGAGAGGGCCACGGCATCCTGTTCTACAGCGACGGGCTAGTAGAGGCCCATAACCCGAACCGCGAGATGTTTGGTTCTCCGAGACTCCACCGGCTCATCCCAGAACATGATGAAGGAAGATCTTTGGGTGAGGTCCTCCTGGAGGAGCTCTACTCCTTCACCGGGGAGGGTTGGGAGCAGGAGGACGACATCACCCTCCTGACGCTACGGTCTTCGGCGACCCGACTCGGTGCCATAGAAGAGACGTGGAGATTAGATCCTCAACTCTGACGAAAGTCATTAAGTCGGAGATAGCAGATGCGGCGAATACGCTGGTGGGATGTCGAAGGCGCCCAAGCTTACGCCGCCTCCCGTCAGTTCACTCACAGCCCACCTTCGTCCAGGGCCAGAAAGCGTTCGCGACGCCCCGCAGCGCGGGAGCCAGGTTGGGGTAGTGGCGCAGCAGCACGGTAAACATGTCGGTGTCGTTTACCCACTCTATCCCTACCTTGGTGTAGGCCCCCTCGTTGTAGTCGGTCGTGATTATGACAAGCCCGATCCAGAAGCCCGGCTCGTCGGCTGGATGCCTTTTGCTGTTGGGGTCGACCGGTATCAGGCCGTCGGGGCAGTTGTCTCCGCTCACCGGCGATCAGAGCCGCCGTGGCGTCGAGGGCGTGGATCACAGGAGCAACACGCAGGGAGTGGGCGCGCACTCCGCCGTCTCGCAGCAACAACTGGGCGCCGATGAGTACGGTGCGGACGCCGAATAGCCGGAGCGCGTAGAGCGCGGCAGGGTTGGCTTCCGGATCGACCCCCTACCGACGGGCCAGCGTCGTTGGCACGAACAGCGCCGCGACACCGTTGAACAGCCTGATGCCCGCGAGCGTGATGCGGGCAAAGCCGTGCGCGACCGCGTTTTCCTTCTCCCATAGACATCTACCTCCGAATCCTCCATCTCTGTTGCCTTCGTACCTGGTCTCCGCGTGAAGAATATAACCAGAACCGATGAATTCAGAATGAATGCAGGGTCGATCATCCGCAAACCGCTGTGTAGCCAGTAGTGATTTTGTACCGGCGCCTCCCCTTCGCACTACTGCCATCACGGTAGGGTCGGCGGGCTTTCTACCCGTTCGCAGCGACGTCCGAAACAATTTTCGAAAGCTAGCTTATAATTCCTGCTGAGAATAGAAGGGAGTATTTACGTGGTAGAGTCACGGCCGTCTTTACCATTGCGGCTTCGTGTTTTAAACACGGTAGGTAAGCATCTTGGGGTTGCCCGCCTGCCTGTCGCAACGTTGGATGAGGAGGCACTGGTACAGGCGGCGGTGAAAGCGACCGGCCTGACCGAATTCGGAAACGGCTATCATCGAGAGGGCCTTTTACGGCTACTCGACTCCGTAGAGAACGACGCCGCACTGCACCTCTCCGGTCAGCTAGCCTACCGGGAAGCTATCGTCGGCAGCCTTATCAACCGGCTCCTTCTGACCGAAGCCGGCAAACAGAGACCCGAGATTTTCCGGAAGCCGCTGAAGTCTCCAATCATCGTACTGGGCTTACCCCGTTCAGGAACTACCTTCCTGCACAGGCTGCTAGCTCTGGATCCTGCACACCGTGCAGTGCCGTGGTGGGAACTGGCGCGTCCTGTGCCCGGACCTGACTCTGACGAATGGTCGGATCGTCGCCGCCAGGTTTTTCAGAAGAAGCTACGCAGGCTTCAAAAGATGGTACCCGACCTCGACAGCAAACACTACACCCGGGTAGACACCCCCGAAGAGTGCATCTGGCTGCTAGCAAATACCTTCCTCAGCCCCGCCTTCTGGGCGCTCGCGCCGGTATACGGCTACCTGGACTGGTACAAGAACCAGGACCGTCTGCAGGCCTACAACGAATACCATCAACTCCTCCAGGTGTTGCAGGCGGCAGATCCGACGCGACGCCTGGTACTCAAATCCTCCACCCACACCGGCGCCGTCGAAACCCTGTTACAAACGATCCCCGGCGCCCTCCTGATCCAGACACACCGTAACCCGGCAGAGTCGTCTGCGAGCCTGGCCAGCCTCTTCTATTCGCTACACAGCAGGATGACCGAGCGCCTCGACGTGCGCAGGATGACCGAAGCCATTCTGAGCTTCCACGAGCATCAGGTAGCACGCAACCTAAAGGCCAGAGACGCTAACCCCGGCGTCCTGTTCGATGTGTACTACGATCGGCTCATTGCCGATCCCATCGGCACCGTCAGAGACATCTACGACCACTACGGTCTTGCCTGGTCGGAGGAGTTTGCGGAGCGCCTGAACTACTACCTACAGCATAACCCGAGAGGCAAGCACGGGGCACATCGGTATGCTCCAGAGGACTTCGGACAAACGGGAGCAGCAATAGCGGAGCGCTTCGCCCCTTACATCGAGAGGTTCGAGCTTGCCAGCCCGAATGGTAATCATAGCTAGTACAGGGCGACGCTTCGGCGAGGACTTGCCGACCCCGTAGGAGCCAAGTCGACACTTCGGGGACGAAATCGTCAAGTGGCATCGCCACCACGCTTTGGCAGTGACCGGATTGACGGCGCGGAGACTGTGTGAGAGATGGAAGGCCACTTAGCTCCCTGATGAGGTAAGGGGCGTCGGTTACTATAGAGACATGAAGGAACCTTGCGCCAAGGGTAGGCTCCGCTGAACCCGTTCGCGCGCCTGGGCCCGTTTGCTTACCGCCGTCGATGGCCGATCCTATTGTTCTGGGCCGTGGTGTTGGTGACGGCGACACTTTTCGCACCGAAGCTCGGTGGCCAGCTAAAGGGTGGGGGGTTTGAAGGTTCAGGTAGGGACTCAGAGCTGGCCAAGGACCTCATGGTCGAAGAGTTCGGTCTCCCTCGGGCGACCCTCGCTATAGTCTTTGAGAGCGACAAGCTTTCCGCAAGAAGCGAGGAGTACCAGAGGGCCGAAGCTGAGGCGCTCGAACCACTCCGCAACATGGAGCAGATTCGTTCCGTAAGCACCTACGCTGATACCAACGACAAGCGTTTCCTGTCAGAGAACGGCAACAAGACCTACGCCCTTGTCGGGTTCAACGTCTCTGTGGGGGAAACTCAGAGCCTGGTAGACGAGGTGCGCCGGAAGGTGCGCTCAGACGAACTGACAACCTACGTAACAGGACCTTCTGCCGTCTACCTGGACATAACGAACGCCAGCGCCGAGGATATCCGCCGGGCCGAAAAGTATGCGCTCCCTGTGGCGCTGGTTATCCTGGTGATCGCCTTCGGGACGCTGGTGGCGGCCGGGGTCCCGATCCTGATCGGGGGTGTGAGCGTCCTAACGGCCCTGGCGGCGCTGTACTTACTGGCCGGCGTCTACGACATGTCCGTCTACGTGCTGAGCATCGCCACTATGCTCGGGCTGGGGCTCGGTATCGACTACGCGCTGTTGGCTGTGAGCCGCTTCCGGGAAGAGCTAGAGAACTATCCGATTCCAGAGGCGGTCTCCAGAACGGTGGCTACGGCGGGAAGGTCCATCTTCTTCTCGGGGCTGGCTGTTTTGATCGGGCTTTCAGGATTGCTCTTTTTCCCGTTTATGTTTATCCGCTCTATAGGGGTCGCCGGCGTCCTCGTGGTTTTCGTCTCGGTCTCCGCAGCGCTGACGCTGCTGCCAGCGGTCTTGGGCGTCCTCGGACACAAGGTGAACGCGCTCGCGGTGCGGAGGAACCGGGGGGCGGTAGGGGCGGGTTTCTGGGGCAGGAGCGCAGAGGCCGTTATGCAGCACCCGCTGCTTGTTATCCTGATCGTGGGAGCGATACTCTGCGCCCTGCTCTACCCGGTAACCCACATGAAGATCGGCATACCCGAGGCGAGCGTCCTGCCAGGTGAGTACGAATCTCGCGCCGGGGAC